>CAVJGY010000013.1:0-406 GCA_963648915.1 Acutalibacteraceae bacterium
CTCCGGCATCATCATCATCCCCATGTGTGAGCAGTCAATGAATTTGTTGCTTGCCATTACATTCGGGACAACTGCTTATCATATTGCAATGCGACTGCTGGTTGGATTCGCATTTCACTTCATAATGCAAAACAAGGCGGACTACCGAAAGCAGTGGTATCAGGTCAGCAAATTGGAAGTGGCAGTATACAAAACGCTGCATATAAAAAAGTGGAAATCCAAAATGCCAACCTATGACCGCTCATTATTTGACCCGCAGGTGCATACATGGGATGAAATTGCACAGGCCATGTGCCAAGCCGAACTTGTCCATGAAACGATTGTTGTACTGAGCTTTCTGCCCATTATGGAGAGCATTTGGTTTGGCGCATATCCAGTATTTATCGTGACTTCTGTTTTTGCAGCT
>CAVJGY010000013.1:416-17224 GCA_963648915.1 Acutalibacteraceae bacterium
GTGATGATGCAAAGGTATAACAGACATCGAATTATGAAACTGCTAAAACGGAAGAAGGTAAGATAACAACAAAGGAGCGAAGCCGCTTGAAACGGCTTCGCTCCTTTTGCGTCTGAATATCAAGTTTCTGCGTTATTTATTTCGGGGGGGGGGTACGGCGGAATTTCCGGAGGGTCTGCTCGAGGGCGGTCATATCCACGGGCTTGGAGAGGTGGGAGTCCATGCCCGCATCGAGGCTCTTCTGGACGTCCTCGGCGAAGGCGTTGGCCGTCATTGCGATGATGGGGATCGTCTTGCCCAGCGGATTCTCGCCGTTCCGGATGGCGCGGGCAGCATCCAGACCGTTCATGTTCGGCATCATGATGTCCATCAGGATGGCGTCATACTCGCCGGGCTGGACGGTCTTGAACTTCTCGACGATCTCCGTACCGTCATGGCAGAGGGTGCAGGACGCGCCCTGCATTTCCAGCATCGCTTCCAAAATCTCGGCGTTCAGCGCGTTATCCTCGGCGCAGAGGAAGCTCATGCCGACAAGCACCGACTGCTTGGTCTGAGGTTCGGTCTGGGTGCGGCGTTCGCGGACGCTGGCGACCTCGGCCTCCAGATTGGAGAGGAAGAAGGGGAGGGGGATGAAGCCGTCCAGACCGCTGTCTGCGATGGCGTCCAGTGCCTCGTCGCGGGGTGCGGCGGCAACGCCCAGCAGGATGGTCTCGTCGCCTGCGAGCTTCCGCACCTTCTCGACGGCGGCTTTCAGCGTGTTTCCGTAGTCCTGATAGGGCATGAGAATCACGTCATAGTGGTTGGCTTGAAGCAGGCTGACCGTCTCCTCCGGGCCTTTGGTGCGGGAAACGCTGACCGGGTGGTTCTCGGTCGCGTCCTTGATGCGGGCGAAGCTGGGGTCGCTGCACCGGAGAAGGAGCAGGCTCATCTTTTTCACCGCGTCGTCGGCCTTCTGGTCGATGCGGAATTCCAGCATGACCTCGAACTTGCTGCCCTTTCCCAGCTCACTCTCCAGCGAGATGGCACCGCCCATCATGTTGACGATGCTCTTGGTGATGGCCATGCCCAGTCCAGTGCCCTGTACCTTGTTGGTGACGGAGCTTTCCGCACGGGTGAAGGACTCGTAGATGTGCTCCTGAAATTCCTTCGACATGCCGATGCCGTTGTCTGTGACCGTGAACTTGTACCGGGCGAAGTGGCCGTCCCGGGGCAGTTCTTCAATGTCCAACTCGATGTGTCCGCCGTCGAGGGTGTACTTAACCGCGTTGGACAGGATATTCAGCAGGACTTGCTGCAGGCGGGTCGCGTCGCCCTCCACATTCTCGTGACGGATGTTGTGGGTCTGGATGGTGAAGGTGTGCTTCCGTGCCCGTGCCTGCGGACGGATGACGCTGTCGATCTGCGCCACCTGCTCCGCCATACTGAACGGCTGGATGTTCAGGGTCGCTTTGCCGCTCTCGATCTTGTTCATGTCCAAGATCTCGTTGATGAGGTTCAGCAGATGGGTGCTGGATGCTTTCAGCTTGTCCAGATAGCCGCGCAGCTTGTTCGAGTCGTTCAGGTCGTTCTCCATCAGGCTCGACAGGCCGACGATGGCGTTCATCGGCGTCCGGATGTCGTGGCTCATGTTGGACAGGAACTCGGTCTTTGCCCGGTTCGCCGTCTCAGCGGCCTGCAGAGCGGCCTGCAATTCGCGCTGGCTTTCCTGCAACTTCTGGTTCAACTCCTGCGACTGGATGGCGGCCTGCGTTGCCTTGGCCTCGGCCTTCATGGATTTCCGCAGGAAGCTCAGGATGAGCAGCAGAACGACCAGAAAGACCGACACCAGCCCCACCGTAACGACCAGCAGATTGTCCTTGATGAAGTCGGTCAGGGTGACCTTCTGCAAAGAGGTCTCGTAGGCGGACAGCGCACCCGTCAGCATGGAGGACGGGATGGTGCGCAGGGTCTTGTTCAGGATGGACATCAGGAGCGAGTTTCCGCGCTGGACGGCGAACGAGGTATTGCCCTGCTGCATCAGGAACACGTTATGGAGCTTTTTGGAGCCGCTGTATTTCGACAGCTCTCCGGATTCCGCGATGAGGCAGTCCGCCGTTCCGCTGAGCACCGCGTCCATGACCTCGTCCTCGGTGTCCAGCTCGAGAATGTGCCAATCGGGGTATTCGTAGGAGAGATACCACTTTACCAGAAGGTCGTCCTTCTGGATGGCGACGGTGTTCTCCGACGTCTCATTGAAATAGTTTTCCGCCGTGACCGCCGCCATGTTGAAGGACAAGACGGTGTTGGACAGGACAAAGCCGTTCTGCTCGGCGATGTAGAGATTCTGGGTGAAGTGGAAGATGAAGTCGATGTCCCCGTCCTTGAGGGCCTGGATCTCTTCCTCGAGAAAGTCGAACCCGACCAAGCTGAATTCCAGCGTGTAGCCGTCCAGAGCGTCGGCCGCAAGGTGAACATAGTCGGTCAGAACGCCCGAGATTTCCCCGGTCTCGGGGTCGTAATTGCTGATGCCACTATCGGATTTCAGGAAGCCGACCCGGAGTGCGCCGTGCTCGTTCAGCCATGCATTTTCATCCGTACCGAGGACGGGGAGAGAAACAGCGGACAGATACCGCTGGTACAGCTCGTCCGCATAGAAGGGCTTGTCGGACTCCATCTTCCGCATGGCATTGTCCAGCTCTTCCTTTAAATCGGGACGATTCTTGTTGATGGCGAAATAGATGTCCGAGCCGCCCGTTATGGCGATGGCGGACATACCAAATTCCACCCACGCCGGAGTCTCGGTGGAGATGACGCAATCAATTTCACGGTTCGCGGCCTGCTCCTTGCCCTGCTCGAAGCTGTTCGCGCCGACATATTCCAAGTGCAGGTTATGACTGGCCTCCCACTCGTAGAACTGGGTGGCCTGCACGCTGCTGAACATCAGGGCGATCCGCTTTCCGTTCAGGGTCGTCAGGTCGGAAGCGGAAATGTCGGTGTGCTTCAGGTCGGCGTAGAGGTAGTATTTCTCCCGACCCATCGGCAGTTCGGAGAACAGCATCTTCTCGGCGCGCTCGTCGGTGTAGGAGATGCCGCCCATCAGGTCGATCTCGCCGTCCTCCATCATTTGCAGAAGGTCAGACCAGCCTGCCTGAACATATTCGTAGGTCCAGCCCGTGTAGGCCGCGACGGACTGCTCGTATTCGTAGCCGTAGCCGCTTCGCTGGCCGTCCTTGCCCGTGATGTTGTAGGAGTCCTCATACCAGCCGACCCGGACGACCTTTTGCAGTGGCTCTTCTGCCCGCGCAGAGACGGCCAACGTCGATGTCAGCAGAAGCAGACAGAGCAGGATGCACCACCAGCTTCGCAATCGGGTCTTGAGTTTGTTCATACGTTCTTCCTCCTCGTTTTGGAGTCGTTCCTCAGCCAAGAGTTTCTCTTCTCTTATTGTAGCTCGAAATGAAACGGTTTACAACATAATTCACGTTATGTTGTAGCCCGTTACATCACAAGACATATCAATATCATTATAGCTTCCCGTGGAGCTTGTTGCAAGCGATTTCTCTTCCTACATTCTACATTTTTAGAGAATATTCGACAAGCGGGGTCGTCTTTTTGTCTGTCGATTTCCATTTTATGGATAAACTTTTCAGTCTGTCTGCCGAAATCAAAACTCCAAATGCAACATAACGTGAATTATGTGATAACCAGCCGAAGCCGCTCCACCTGCTGGGCGTGGACAGAGCCGCATTCTGCCGTGTAAATGCGGGTGGTCGTGATGCTGGAATGCCCCAGAATGTCGGCCAGACGGGACAGGTCGTGGTCGATGGAATAGAACGCCCGGGCGAACAGATGCCGCAGATTGTGCGGAAAAACCTTTTTCGGGTCGACCCCGGCGGCGGTGCAGAGAGCCTTCATCTCCCGCCAGATGTTGGAGCGGTCGAGCGGTTTTCCCCGCCGTGTGGTGAACACCGCGCCGCTCTGCCTGCCCTGCTTGTGCAGATAGGCCGTCAGAAGGCGGCGGAGCTTTCCGGGCAGAAAGACCACCCGAAGCTTTCCCTTGTTGGAGATTTCCGCCCGCCCAAGACGGACGGCCTCCGCCGTGATGAATCGCAGTTCGGACACCCGGATGCCCGTTGCGCAGATGGTCTGTATCACAAGGGAGAGCCGCTCGTTCTCCTGCCACTCCGCCGCATGGACGAGCCGGGCGTACTCCTCGCGGGAAAGCTCCCGCGCCTCGTCCGCAAAAACGGCTTTCTGTATCTTGAGAAGCTTGATCTTCAGCTCCGGCCAGCCCATGAAGGCGAGATAGCCGTTCACCGCGACGAGCATCGAGTTGACCGAGGCGGGCGCAAGCCCGGCGGAAAGCTCCTTCTTCCACCCGATGAGGGCGGTTTTCGTCAGCGGTCCGCCCCGCAGATAGGCCAGCAACGCACCTAAATCGTGGGCGTATTTGCTGAGGGTGCGGGGACTGCGCTCGGCCTCCCGCAGGTGGGTCAGATAGCCCTCGATGAGGGCAGCGTTCAGGGCGGGACAGGTCTTTTTGGACATAGCGGTTCTCCTTTGCTGAAAGAATATCGCTATTGTACCAAATGCAGAAAAGAATATTCGGACACCGAAACAACGAAAGCCGCCCCGGGCAAAGCAGAACCGGGGCGGCTTTCTGATAAGATGAATTAGGAGAAGGTGAAACGGGTCATCCGTTGAAGGGGCGGACACCCGCGTGGGCGAGATTTAGGCGAAGAAGGAGATGACGAGTGCGACGAGGAAGCCGACCGTGCCGACCAGAGTCTCCATGATGGTCCAGGTCTTGAGGGTGGTCTTTTCGTCCATACCGACAAGGCTCTTGACAAGCCAGAAGCCGGAGTCGTTGAAGTGGGAGCAGACGGTCGAACCACCTGCGATGGCGGCGGTGACACAGGCCAGATAGAGCGGGCTGAGGTCGCCGATGCCGGGCATTGCGGAGATGATGCCGGCGGCCATCGTCATAGCGACGGTGGAAGAACCGACCGAGATGCGGACCAGAGCGGCCACGATGAAGGCCACCAGAACCAGAGGCAGGCTTGCGGATGCGACCGCGTTGCCGATGACGTCGCCCAGACCGGAGTTCTGCAGCATGTAGCGCAGGACGCCGCCGCAGGCGGTGACGAGCAGGATCATGCCAGTCGGCTCGAGGGATTTCGTCATGATCTTTTCAAGCTGTTCGTTGGAGTAGCCGTGTTTGTAGCCCAGAAGGAACATGGCGGCGATCACGGCGATGGTAAGTGCGAGGAACGGCTCGCCGAGGAAGGCGAGGATGGGCTGAACGCCAGCCAGAGCGGGAACGACCTTTGCGACCGAGTTTGCGATGATGAGCACCAGCGGGATCATGATGATGCCGACGATGGTCCAGAAGCTCGGCAGCTTGCTCTCGTCGATGTCCTCCTGCTGAGCGACGTGCTCAGGAACGGAAATCATGTATTTCTTGCCGCAAATGCTGCCCCAGATCGGGCCAGCCACGATCATGGCAAAGATGCCGCAGAAGATGCCGACCAGAATGACCCAGCCGAGGTCAACGCCCAGCATGGTAGCGACCAGAACAGGGCCGGGCGTGGGAGGAATGAAAGCGTGGCCGACGGCCAGACCTGCCAACAGGGGAATGACATAGTACAGAACGGAACGGTTGGTGCGCTTTGCCAGCGAGAAGGCCAGCGGGATGAGGATGATAAGGCCGGCGTCGAAGAAAACGGGCATTGCGATAACAAGGCCGGTGATGCCCAACGCCCACGCTGCCTTCTGGTCACCGAACTTGCGAACCATCGTGACAGCCAGCGTTTGCGCGCCGCCGGATTCCTCCAGTATCGCGCCGAACATCGAGCCGAGGCCGACCAGAAGGGCGATACCCTTCAAGGTGTTTCCGATGCCCTCATTGACTGAACCGATGATGTCGGACAGGGGCATTCCAGCGATCAGGCCGATGGTGATTGCACCGACCAGAATGGAGATCATTGCGTGAATCTTGAACTTAATAATAAGGACGAGCAGTAAGATCAGACCGATGATGGCGGCAAGCACCAGCCGCGTCGCATCGGGTGTTGCAACAGCAGTCATAAGAAAATCCTCCGTTTGGTGTGTTGGGGGTATACTTTCCCAGACCGTCCGAAAAATCGCATTCGGGCAGCAAAATCAGGGAAGAGAAAGTTTTAAATTTTGTGGAAGCTGCCTTACTCCATGTAAGCACCCTTCATGGGGCTGACCGCGTGCTGAGAGTAAAGCTTCAGCAGACCCTTCTTGTACTTCGGCTCTTTGGGCTGCCACTTGGCGCGGCGTTCAGCCAAAATCTGCTCCATCTCTTCGGGGGTCTTGGCCTCGCCGTTCACGCCGACGATGGCAAGCTTGCGCGCCGGAACGTCGATTTGAATGAGGTCGCCCTCCTCGACCAGAGCGATTGCGCCGCCCACAGCGGCCTCCGGGCTGACATGGCCGATGACCGGGCCGCGGCTTGCGCCGGAGAAGCGGCCGTCGGTGATGAGCGCGACGCTGGATGCCAGCTTCGGGTCGGCGCAGATGGCCTCGCCCGTGTAGAACATCTCGGGCATACCGCTGCCGCGCGGTCCTTCGTAACGGATGAAGATGGCGTCGCCGGGCTTCACCTCGCCGTGCAGAACGGCCGAGATGCAGGCCTCCTCGCTGTCATAGGGCTTTGCGCGAAGCGTTGCCTGGAACATGTTCTTCGGGCAGGCGGTGTGCTTGATGACACAACCCTCGGGTGCGAGGTTGCCCTTCAGGATGGCGATGCTGCCGTCCGTGCCCTTGGCGTTGTCGAAGCTGTGGATGATGTCCTCGCGGGTGACTTTGCGGGACAGACCCTTGGTCTTTTCGGCCAGAATTTCGTCGCAGTGCTCGTAGAAGCCGTTCTTTTTCAGCTCCTCGAGGTTCTCGCCCAGCGTCTTGCCCGTGACGGTCATGACGTCCAGATGGAGCATGGACTTGATCTCCTCCATGACGCGGGGAACGCCGCCTGCATAGTAGAAGTACTGTGCGGGCCAGTCACCGGAAGGACGGATATTCAGCAGATAATGTGCGCCGCGGTGCATCCGGTCGAAGGTGTCGGCGTCGATTTCGATGCCGAACTCGTGGGCGATGGCGGGTAGGTGCATGGTGGCGTTGGTCGAACCGGAAATGGCCGCGTGAACCATGATGGCGTTCTCGAAGCTCTCCTTGGTGACGATGTCGCCCGCGGTGATGCCCTTCTTGACAAGCTCCATCAGCTGAACGCCCGCATCGTAGGCGGCCTGCTTCAGCTCGGGAGCGGTGGCAGGCATCAGAGCCGTGCCGGGAAGCATCAGACCCAGAGCCTCGGCCATAATTTGCATGGTGGACGCCGTGCCCATGAAGGAGCACGCGCCGCAGCTGGGGCAGGCGTTGTGCTTGTAGTAGTCCAGCTGGCTGTTCGGGATGACGCCCGTCTTTTCCCATGCGTCGAATTTGCCGATCTGCTCCAGCGTCAACAGCTCGTTGATAGCGCAGGCCGGGTCGTTGACGACGTATTTCTGGGGCAGGGAATGGGCCTCCATGACGCCGCCCGTCACGACGATGGCACTCATCTCTTTCAAGCGGCCGATGCTCATCAGCATGGCGGGCATCGACTTGTCACAGCTGGCGATGAACACGCCGCCGTCGTAGACGCTGGCATTGGCCTGTGCCTCGACGAGGTTGACGATGGCGTCACGGTGGGGCAGGGAGTAGTTGATGCCGTCGTGACCCTGTGCGATGCCGTCGCACATATCGGTCGCGAAGTAACGCGCCGCCTTGCCGCCGTGCTCGTTGACGGCCTGAACTGCCTCACGGACGAACTGGTCGAGGTGGGCACTGCCCGGGTGACTGTCGCCGAAAGTGCTCTCCACAAGGATCTGGGGCTTTGCAAGGTCCTCGACCTTCCAGCCCATGCCGATCTTCAGCGGGTCATTCTCGGGGGCAAGTGTACGGACTGCCTGAGAGCGTAATTCCATAAAAATTCCTCCAATTCTCTCTTTCATCTGCTTTGCACGCTGTCCTTTTTCTGTCGGACATCTTATGGCTTTATTGTAAAACCGGGAACGACTTTTTGCAAGTTGTCCGAAGAGCATCCCACTATTTGTTCAAAAAATCTGGGATACATGAGGCATTTCGCCCAATTTTGGGGGAGATTTCACAGCAAAGTGCCCGGAAAGGTCGTTTTTGCGGGAAGAACAGTTCATAAGTCATCAGACAACTTTGCAGACAAAAAATTCCTGCACAGCCAGCTGCCGTGCAGGAATTTCCATTATTTAACATATTCGGCCATTCCGACGCTTCCGTCGTCGGGGTCTTCGCCGTCGTAGAGCTTCTTGATGTAGGTGCGGTTGAAGTTCAGGTGCATCACCATCGCTGACCGTGCCCCGATGGGGTCGTGCGCGGCAATGGCCTCCACGATCATCCGGTGGGTCATGACCGTCTCGTCGATGAGCTTCTTGTGGGTGACGTTCACGAACATCATGACGGCCGTGTCGATGATGGGGATGAGCTGCTCGACGACCGTGTTCTTGCTGCTCTCGGCAATGCAGGTATGGAACGCAATGTCGTCTTCGATGTAGCGGTCGCCGTCGTAAATTTTGGACTCCACCCGCTCACAGAGCCGTCGCAGACGTTCGATGTCCTCGTCGGTGGCGTTCTGTGCGGCCATCTCCGCAATGCCCGGCTCGAGCAGAAGGCGGACGTTCACCAAGTCCATCGCCAGAACATTTTTATCCTTCACCGAACGCAGACCCAGCGGGTCGGAGAGGCCTTTTGTGGTGGTTACAACATAAGTGCCCGACCCGCGCCGCACCTCGACGATGCCCTTGCTGGACAGGAGCTTGACGGCCTCCCGGATGGTGCTTCGCCCGACGCCGAACCGTTCCCCCAGCTCGAACTCGTTGGGAAGCTTTGCGCCCGGCTCGATGGGGGTGTCGAGAATGTAGTGGTAAATTTGGTCCTCCACCTGTTCAGCCAGAAGCTTGTTTTTGAGGTGTGCAAATTCGCTCATTGGGTTCACCCGTTTTCCGTAGATTTTTCTGCGTTCATTATAAATCAAATCGAAAACGGGCGCAAGGGAAGCCGCCCGCAGACAGGTCAAAAAAATTCAGAAAAAATTTTTGATTCGGTGCAATAACCCGGTGAAAAATCGTCGCTTGCGAAGGGGGATAAATTTTGTTACCATAGAGTCACAGAAAGCGGCATGGCCGCTGGAAAAACGCCCTCTTTCGGGAGGACTTCACAGGAGGAAATTTCAATGAAACTGAATCATAAAGGCTTTGCTCGTAAACTGGTCGCTGCCGCTGTTGTCATGGCTGCTGTTGCAGCAATGGCGACCGCTGCATTCGCCGCTGAGGATGATACCGTAATTGCTGGTTATCTGCCCCCGGTCGAGAATCCCATTCAGGGCAACATCGCACTCCACACCGCAGGTGAGCAGCAGGCTGTGGTCGACGATACCGCCACGACCGCAGACGATGGTGTCATCGCTGGCTACCTGCCCCCGATGCCGGAAGATCAGATGATCCAGGGCGACATTATGATGATCCAGGGCGACATTATGCTGCTGGGTGCAGGCGAGGAGACGACCCAGAAAGTTCCTCTGGCCGCTGGCCTGACCATGACCGGCCCGTTCTGGAAGGAAGTCCTCTTCACCGCCCGTCAGAATGGCTCTGTCCTGACCCTGACCGCTCCTGAGAGCACCGTCACCGTCAAGGGCACCATCGGCGACCTGCGCGCACAGATGGCACAGGGCATCAGCACCCTGTCCGTTGTGACCGAGAAGAACTCCACCACCCTGAATCTGACCCTGATGTGCGACGGCTATTCCGATAACACCCGCTTCGTCCTGCGTCAGATCGGCAGCCGTACCATCATGACGATCGGTGGCCGCTGCCGCCGTGACCTCGTCATTGGCCGATAACCGATAATAAAACGATCTCCTTCTCGATTCCCCCAAAACGAAGAACGTCTCCCTCTCGCAGATCGGACATCTGGAAGGGGAGACGTTCTTTGGTTATACGGGATGATAGAGCCGCTTGTGCTGCTTTTTCTGCTCGTACATGAGCGCGTCCGACCGACGCATGATGTCGTTCAGGTCGACTGCACCGTGATTCTTGGGCAGATGAACAAGGCCAAAGCTGAAGCTCTTGGGGTAGTCCGGGGTGGATTCCTGCAAAAATTCCTCCTGCATCTGAAGCATCTCCCGCTTTGCCAGCTCCGGCGGGCAGTTCATCAGGACGGCACAGAACTCGTCGCCGCCCAGACGGGCAAAAATGTCGGATGCACGCAGATGCCGTTTTACCAGCTCGACATAGCTGCACAGATAGTGGTCGCCCTCGGCGTGTCCGAAGGTGTCGTTGACGTATTTCAGATGGTCGAGGTCGCAGTAGCAGAACACCAGCTCGGCATCGGTTTTCAACAAGCTGTCGACGTTCTGTTGAAAATAATAGCGGTTGCCGATCTGAGTCAGCGGGTCGAAATGCGCCTCCAGCTCCAGCGAATCGGCGTAGTCCTTTTCCAGCTGAGCCTCCTCCTTCAGGGCGGCCTCCCGCTCCCGAAGCTGGGCGGTCATGGTGTTGAACGCCTCGGAGAACTCGCCCAGATAGCTCACGTTCTGGCTGTAGTCGCCCTTTGCCACCTGCTTGGCCTGCCACGTCAGATGGTTGAGGTTGGCGTGGATATTTTTCAGGTTCTCGCAGAGGGGGTTGTCCCGGGACGGGTAGCAGTCCGAGAGATTTCCGGTGGACAGGGCGGCAGAGTAGGCCTTCATCTCGCGGATGGCCTTTTCGAGGTATTGCAGCCCCAGCCCAAACTTCTGATACTGCGGGTCGAGGGTACGGACATCGAGGGTCTGAACCTTGGAGTCGTAAAGGATGCTGCGCAGATATTCAAACAGAAGGTCGCAGTTTTTGTCTTGCATCACACGGGACTCTCGGCGTCGTTGATGTCTGCATGGAAGCGGCAGACACGGTCACCTGTGACCCAGCAGTCGACCTCGATGGCCTGATACGGCTTTCCGGAGTAGAGGGACAGGATGCCGGAAATGAAGCCCTCGTCGTAGTTGCAGACCGTCTTGCCCAGAACGGGCAGACCGGAGCAGTCGGCATCCTCGGCGACGGTCAGGATGATCTTGCCGCTCTCCTCGTCGACGCTTTCAATGCGCAGAACGCCGATCTTGAACTCCTGCATCCGGTCTTGCAGCTCGCCGACGAACTGGTCGAGGGGCTGATCCATGTTCAGGAAATGCTTGGCGAAGTATTCGCCCGCCATCTTGCCCGCACCGCGAAAGACCTCGATCTGGCCTTCCTTTCCCAGTCGGCGCACCAGCTCTTCCCGAAGGGAGTATTCCAGCATCCGGTAGACCACCACCGGCAGCTCAGCACCCAGATTCCCGCGGGAGGAGCTGTCGTAGCGCAGGTAATCCTCCAGAGAAATGGGCTTGCGGTCGGCCATAAAAATATTATCGTCCATGTTCAGAACATCCCTTCGTGGCAGATTTGACAGGGTGTGCACCCTCGTGAAAAGAACGGCTGGCAAAGGTTCTTTGCCGCCCGATTTGCTAAACTCAGTATATCATATCTGCGCAGGATTTGCTATAAGAAATTTTATAGCTTATAGGACATTCGGGTCCACGATCTCCTCCACCGCAAAAACGCCATTTTCATAGGTGAGATGGACGATGGCGCAGTTGCCGAGGAAGCCGCTGGTCTGAGGGGAAGGAAGGGTCGTCAGGAAGCGGCGAATCGCCATTCCGTGGGAGACGACGAGGATGCTCTGCCCGTTGTCCTGCTCGGCGATATCCTGAACTGCGGCGCGGATGCGCTGGGTGAAGGCGTCCAAGTCCTCGCCGCCGTATTTTACAAAGTAGTCGCCGTAGGGATAGGCCGGATTGTCGCAGTTGGGTGTGGCCTCCTTCGTGCCGAGAAAGATCTCCTTCAAATTCTTGCGGCGGGTGTAGGGCATTCCGCCCGAGACGAGTTCCGCCGTGTCGCAGGCACGCTCTGCGGTGGAGCTGTAGACCGAATCGAACCGGACATGGTGCGCGTCAAACCACGCCTTGGCATTTTTGGCCTGCTGGATGCCGTTTTCGGTCAGCGGCGAGTCGCACTGCCCCTGATTGACGTCCATTACATTGAAAAGCGTCTCGCCGTGACGCATCAGATAGATCGTTTTCATAGCTGTCCTCCAAGCTTGCATTCTTGTCCTGAGTATACCATAGAAGCGGAGGAATGGCTATCAGGGTTACGACGCAGATTCAAAAAATTTAACAATATCCGGCCGATTTTTATGATATGATAGAGAAAAAACAGAAAGAAGGGCAGAACAGATGAAAAAATCGCAGAAATGGCTCGTTGGCATTCTGGGCGCAGTGCTGATTCTGGCGGTCGCTGCAATTGCCGCGAAATGGTGGGTCATCGACCGGCCGATCCGTTCAGAGGAGAACATCGCGGCGGTGACGGAATTGCATGTCACCATGCGGAAAATCGAGTCTCAGAACGACTGTCAGCTCCGGCAGGATTCGCAGGTGTATCAGGCGTTGGCCGACTATCTGACTCGTGCTGTCTATCTGCCCGCTGCGAATGATTCAACCGGGGATGAAGATTCCCGCACGGTGACGCTCCGCTACGGAAACGAAGCCTCCGACAAGGTGGAGCTGACCGTGGCCTTCCGTGAGGGCAGCAGCATTTGTCAGGTGAACGGCAAACCTATGCGAATTATTTTGCGGAGCGGTTCGGCGTATCAGGCCGTTGAGAAGATTTTGCGGGAAGAGACGGAAAAGCTCACGCTGACCGTCAAGGAGACCGATTTGGAATGGGACGGCATCCTCGCCGAGAAGCCGGAGACCGGAGAGGAATATGCACTTCATGCCGTCTCTGGGCAGCTGCAGACGCCGGAGGGTGAGACCGTCCCGCTGGAACAGCTCCAACCGGGGGATTCCATCATCGTTCTGTGCGATGGCTATGCGCTGGCAAGCTACCCCTATCAGATACCGAATACTTATCAAATCTGGATAGAGAAATGATGCAGAAAGCAGGATGCTGCCGGGCGGCATTGAGCTGAAACAACGAGAGCCTCTGACAGTTTGTCAGAGGCTCTTTGTGGTGTCAGTAATTGAGCAGGCGGCCATAATCGTTCCAGTCGCCGAACATTTTCCCGGCTTCGGATTGGTCGACCAGCTTTTTCAGACGCTTCTCGAATACGATGCGGTCTTTTTTCTTGTCCCGCTGGATGGAGTCGATGCGGACACGCTGATAGAGCGGCGGAAAGCTCTGGAAATTTCGCCATGCCGTTGGGTTTTCATCGAATGCCTGCTGGATCTCGGCGTCGATGACAAAGCCGCTTTCGGACATGTCCGGCAGGGCGGCACGGCCTGCGTCGGTCATCAGACCCAGCTTTTCCAAGCGGCGGCAGCGTTCCTTGTTCAGCTCCGACCACGGGCTTTTTGCACTGCGGGGCGTGAACCGCTGCATGTCGACGCCGTCAATGTTTTTGTGGGTGGTGTCGATCCAGCCGAAGCAGAGCACCTCCTCGACCGCGTCCAGATACCAGACGCAGTTTTCCGGCGGATTTTTGCCCTTTTTGGCGACCATCCAGCATTCCGTTTCCCGGTCGTGATGCTCCATCAGCCAACTCCGGAACTCTGCCCGGGTGGTGATGTTCAAAATATTTCGTGCTTCCATCGAATCCTCCTCCTGCTTGGTTGGCAGAGAAGAGTATACCAAATTGGAAAGCGGCTGTCACAGGGGAAATTGAACAAAGATCCGGACGATTTACCAGCTTTTCTTTTCCTTGCTGCTGTCGTGCTGATGCTTGCGCTCCTCGACCATCCGGGCGAACCACTCGACCATAGCCGGGTCATAGTGGGAGAAGAACGAACTTTCGGCCTTGTCGAGTTCGGTGATCTTTGCCATGTCCTCGTCGGAGAGGGTGAAGTCAAAGACGTTCAGATTCTCCTGCATCCGCTCGATGTGGGTGGATTTCGGAATGACGACCACGCCGCGCTGCAAATGCCAGCGGAGAATGACCTGTGCGGTGGTCTTGCCGTACTTTGCGCCGATCTCGGCCAATACCGGGTTGGTGAACATCTCACCGCGTCCCTCGCCGAAGGGTGCCCACGCCTCGATCTGGACGCCGTATTTCTCCATCCACTTTTTCGCCTCGGCCTGCTGGTTGAACGGGTGAGTCTCGACCTGATTCACCATCGGCTTGATGCGGGCGAAGGAGCAGATGTCCACCAGACGGTCCGGGTAGAAGTTGGAAACGCCGATGGCGCGAATTTTGCCCTCCTCGTACAGCTCCTCCAATGCCCGCCATGCGCCGTAGTAGTCCGAGAACGGCTGATGCAGCAGGCAGAGGTCGAGATAGTCGGTGCGAAGCTTCTTCATCGAGTCCAGCACCGAGGCTTTTGCGGCCTCGTAGCCGTAGTGCTCGACCCAGACCTTGGTCGTCAGGAAGATGTCTTTGCGGTCGACGCCGGACTTCTCGATGGCCGCGCCGACCTGCTCCTCGTTGAAATAGCTCTGTGCAGTGTCGATGGAGCGGTAGCCGACCTTCAGCGCGTCCGCAACACAGCGTTCGCACTCGTCCTGCGTGACCTGATACACGCCGTAGCCCAGCTGAGGCATCTTGACGCCGTTGGATAAGGTGATGTATTCCATATAAAAACCTCCATAGATGATTGACAGAAAAGCGTTCTTACGCTATGATTTTATCACCCGGGAGTAACTACCGGTCAAGAGCTTTTTTGAAAAAATTAGGAGGGTGTCGGGATGTATTCGATGAAAGAGGCCTGTCGGCTGACCGGAATGACCTACGAAAATCTCAAATTCTACTGCAACGAGGGGCTTGTGCCCAACGTCAAGCGCGACCATCACAATTACCGCATCTTTGACGACCACGACATCCAGTGGATAAAAAGCCTGAACTGCCTGAAAAACTGCGGGATGAGCATCGCCGAGATGAAGGAATACCTTGCGCTCTGTCTGAAAGGAGAAGCGTCCATCCCGGAGCGGCAGGTGATTTTGGCAAAAAAGAAGGAAGCCCTGCTCCGATCTATGACCGAACTGCAGAAGGCAGTCGATTACATTGATTGGAAGCAGAGCTTCTATCAGGATGTTCTTTCAGGAAAGACCGAATATTTCAGTAACCTCATCCCTGAACGGATGAAGTGAGGGGAAAAGGTCATTCGAGGATCTGTTTCAACTGATGCTGAACGATACCGCCCAGCAGATCGAGCCGTTCCTGCTCGATGGGGATTTTGGGATGCGGTGCAAAGCGGAAGCCTTGCAGATTTTGAAGGTCATTCCGGATGGAGTCGGTCAGAAGCCCGCGGGCAGTCGCGATGAAATCAACGCCCAGACGGGGCGAACAGTGCCGGATGCACCACTCGGTGTGTCTCAGCTGGCGGCTGTCCAAATCAAAAAGCAGGCTGCGGTTATTGTCAAAGACGGGGGCGAGCTTCTGCACCTGCAAGGTGTCGTTGTCGTAGAGCACGCCGAAGTTTCCACTGTGGCGGTCGGTGTTCAGAGTGAGCGCGTCCAGAATGCACATTCGGCGGAAGGCGTCACCGCTGCCGATGTCCTCAAAATAGCGCAGAAAACCGGAAATCGTCCGGTCTTTTGTCAGCACAGCCGCTTTCGCAAGGCCGGACTGCTCACTGGTGAAGAGCGGGCATTTGGAGATCAGCTCCCCGTGGTAGATGTCGAGGTCGTAGGGAACGGATTCTGGGCAGAGAAGCGCGGCCAGCTGTGCGGACAGAAACTCGGAGATCGGCTCAAGCCCAAACATGCCGCCGGTCTTGTAGAGCCAGATCGTGTCATTTTCGCGAACCCAGCACTTGGCGTATTGGCCGTCGGTGCTGAACTCCGGCGAGGTTGAGGAGAGGCTGGAACTGCTCATTGAGCCGTCAAAGGCGGCTTCGGAAATGACCTCGTTGAACGGATTGTGATAGAGCGAGACGTCCGCCCAGCGCAAATTAGAATCGGTCGGCTTGACCCAGAGGGTATCGTTCAGGGAAAGAGCATGGGTGACGTTCAGATAGCCGTCCAGCGTTTCGCAGTCGTATTTTTTGAGCAGTTCTGCGATGTGAGCGCGGTGCTTCGGGGCTTTGCGGCGTTCCAGAAAATCGGTCAGGTTCGTATAGCCGAAGGGACGCTGTTCGGTGTGCCAGAGTACCTCCTGCGCGGAAATTTCCCAGTATTCGTTCTGCACGCACTGGAATTCCAGCCAGACAGAATCCTTGTTCAGAAGAAAATAGCGCATCGAAAAGCTCCTTTCGGCGAAAAATTCAACTTTATTATAACACAAAAGCTTCCTCCGCCAAGTGCAAAGGAAGCTTTTGTGTTAAGTAATATTACATCACAAATCCAATCAAAGCAGTGATGCCGCCGATGATGAGGGAGAGAAGCAGGCTCGAGACGAGGCCGATGAAGAACCACTTCCAGTGGAAAGCGTAGTCGTGATAGGCTTCGGTCATGTCCTCTGTGCCGGGAATGACCCACCACTTGGAGTGGCAGAACCAAATGGAGTCGATCACCAGCGCGTCGAACAGAGAGAACATGTTCAGGAAGAGATAGGATTCCCAAAATCCGGCGCGAAAGGTGAATTCCTTGTTGACGACACAGGTGAAGAGGAGGCAGAGCACCACCATGCCGACCAGTCCGATGGGCTTGTTCGTCTTTGCGGTGGCATCCATCTCGGCTTGTGTGGTGATGCCCTTTTCGATGGCGCGCTTCTGGATGGCGGGCGGATAATTGTAGAGCTGCTTTCTCGCACCCTGTGCCTTGAACAGGGACAACATCAGGACGGAGTACAAC
>CAVJGY010000014.1:0-520 GCA_963648915.1 Acutalibacteraceae bacterium
GTCTCTTACAGTGTTGACATCTCCAAGCCAGAAACAAACAGACCGTTGCCATCCTTTGGAAGCAAGACCGTTTACAATTCGAGAAAATGCTCGTTGTCAGACATTTCCGGACGATTGGAAGTTCTGCGGAAGCGTTGGGGCACAATATCGACAGGTTGGAAATGCAGTTCCCGTTAATTTAGCCTATGAAGTTGGATTGAAAATCAGGGAGGCTTTGGAACAGGTATGAATTGGACATTGGATTTTATCAGCGAAGAAGAATTTAAAAAGCATGTTCGAGCAACCATTCAGAAGTATGGTGACAAGCTGGAATCGTTTGATTTAAAACGATTCAACAAAAACATCGTTGACCCAGTTAAGTTGATTTTTGATAAAACAGTATATCGTTCCAGCTGGGAAGAAACGATAGGAAATGAAATTTTTCGGCAAAGAGATAAATCCAACAACAATGATATCGGATATTTTCATCAGCGTATCTTTAGTTACATAAAGAACTGTCATGTGCCGGACAACGGAAAAG
>CAVJGY010000014.1:530-5356 GCA_963648915.1 Acutalibacteraceae bacterium
GTTGAAAGATGATGATTGTGCGTGCTTTTTGGTGGAAGCAATTGCAAAGAAATCTCAGAATATAAAGTGGGAAACAACAGTTGATGGTGCAAAGGTAGGGCATAAACTGATTCGTCGAGTAAGTATCGACCAATTTTACGCACTCGTGACGGGAGAACAAGATGCGTTCTTTCAGGTATGTATGGTACTGCCTGGCGTAATACAAGATATTGTTGCAAGTGAGGGCGACAAGCTTGTTCCGAAGGATACTGTTTTTGAAGAACTTCAGATGCTTGCAAAGAAAAATAAGCTCGAAGAGGAGAATCTGGCGTTTGCAATGGCAATCTATCTGTTAGGTTTTTCGTCTTACGAGGGCTTTAAAGCGATTCAAAATTGAGATAAGAGCCGCCGCAGGTTTTGCTATCTGCGGCGGCTCTTTTTGTCTATCTGCATATGGTTCTTAACTTTCATTGCAAAACTGACAAAAAATATCTCGAAAATTTGGCTTATCATTCTAAAACAGAACACACACAACGGGTGAAAACTGTGATATAATCATAATAATCTATGATATACTCCCCCGTGTGTGTATCGACCAAAGAAGGATGAAGGAGGCGAGCCCTGTGGCACAGTTTCGTTCCAGACCGTTTGGTGTGACAAAAAACGGCGAGAAGGTCAACGAATATACGATTTTCAATCCCGGCGGACTTGAGGTCAGTGTGCTGAACTACGGCTGTGTGATCAAAAATATTCTTGTTCCGACCAAGAAAGGCACGGTAGATGTTGTGGTGGGGCATGACACCCTCGCCGATTACGAAAACGACTTCAATTCGCCCAGCAGTACATGCTGTGGTGCGTTCGTGGGACGGTACGCGAACCGCATCGAGAATGCAGTGTTCAGTGTGGGCGGCCGCGCCTATCATCTGGAGGCTAACAGCGGCAAAAATCACCTGCACGGCACATTCCCGCGCAAGGTCTACGATGTGAAAATGTTCGGCGACACCCTCCTGATGGAGGCCGAAAGCCCCGACGGTGAGGACGGCTTTCCCGGAAACTTGAAAATTTCGGTGCGCTATATCCTGACCGCCGACAACGCCCTCCGGATGGATTACCGCGTCTCCTCGGACGCCGACACCATCATCAACCTGACGAACCATACCTATTTTAATCTGGATGGCGGCGGCGACGTCCTCAACCAGAAGCTCCGCATCTATGCATCCCATTACCTCGAGGGCAACAACGAGACCTGCCCGACCGGACGCATCCTTCCCGTGGCAGGGACACCGATGGATTTCCGTGCGGGGAAACCGTTGGGACGCGACCTCGACACCGGATTTTCCCAGACTACAATGGTGGGCGGCGGTTTCGACCACTGCTTTGTCATTGACCGTGACCGCGGCTCGAGCCAGAGCCTTTGTGCGTGGGCGTCCAGCGACAAGAGCGGCATCAGTATGAAGATGTACACCACCCAGCCGGGCATCCAGCTCTATACTGCGAATTTCTTGCAGGACTGCCCCACCCCGGGCAAGGGCGGCGTCCCGATGCAGAAATACGGCGGCTTCGCACTGGAAACGCAGCACTTCCCGTGCAGTCCGTCCCACCCGGAATTCCCCTCGACCATTCTTCGCGCCGGAAAGGTCTTCCGCGCCAATACCACCCTTCGCTTCTTCACTGGAAAACAGTGCGGAAGCCTGTAAAACCTTGCGATTCCCGCTTTGTGGATGCACCTCTCCCGAAAGGGAGAGGTTTTTGTTTTATGCTTTCTCCCATTTGCACAAAACGGGATATCTCTCCATGTGCAAGTTGCGAAAAGCCGCTGCAAATCATTTGTTGGATGGATAGAATGCAACAAAAATACATCGATATAAAAATCCCGGTACTTGATTCTTTGCCGCAAACGCGGTATTCTTTAGGCAATGAGGGGAACGCCTCAATGAAAAAAGCAACATTTGGTGATAAGCGAGGTATTTCGATATGGCAATTTTGGTTTCCGGCGGTGCTGGCTACATCGGCAGCCACACCTGCATTGAACTTCTGAATGCTGGCTACGACGTGGTTGTGGCCGATAACTATTACAACGCTTCTCCCGTGGTTCTCGAGCGGGTCAAGCAGATCACCGGAAAGGACTTCCGCTTCTACAATGCGGATATGACCAAGCACGAGGACGTGGAGAAGATCTTCACCGAGTGCCCGGATATCACCGCTGTCATCCAGTTCGCGGCTTACAAGGCCGTCGGTGAGAGCGTCTCCAAGCCCATCGAGTATTACTACAACAACCTGAACTGCACGCTGGTGATCTTGGACGTCATGCGCCGCCACAACTGCAAGAACTTCGTGTTCAGCTCCTCCGCGACCGTCTACGGCGACCCCGCAAGCGTTCCCATCACCGAGGACTTCCCGGTCGGTGCGACCACCAACCCCTACGGCACGACCAAGGCCTTCACCGAGCGCATCCTGACCGATGTCTGCAAGGCTGACCCCACCCTGAATGTCGCCCTTCTGCGCTACTTCAACCCCATCGGTGCGCACAAGTCCGGCCTCATCGGTGAGGACCCCAACGGCATCCCCAACAACCTGATGCCCTACATCGCAAAGGTCGCCGTCGGCAAGCTGGAAAAGGTCCACGTTTTCGGCAACGACTACCCCACTCCGGATGGTACGGGCGTGCGTGACTACATCCATGTCGTCGACCTCGCACGCGGCCATGTCTGCGCCATCAAGAAGCTGGAGACCAACTGCGGCCTCTTCATCTGCAACCTCGGCACGGGCCACGGCTACAGCGTTCTGGACGTCATCCATGCCTTTGAGAAGGCCTGTGGCAAGGAGATCCCCTACGTCATCGACCCGCGTCGTGCAGGCGATATCGCCGAGTGCTACGCCGACCCCTCCAAGGCAAAGTGTGAGCTGGGCTGGGTGGCCGAGTATGGCATCGAGGAGATGTGCGCCGATAGCTGGAATTGGCAGAAGAAGAACCCCGATGGCTACCATACCGCACAGTAAATCCGAATAAGAGTTCAATGAATCCCCATCTGTATCTCGTACAGATGGGGATTTTTGTGATTCTGCTCAAAGCTTTCACAAAATCTTAAATGTATGAATCTTTGAATATATAATTGAACTCAAATTATAAAAACACCTTGACAAAACAAATCAAAAATGGCATAAAAAAGATAAGAACGCAGTTTCCTAAAACATAAGATGGGGAGGAATCTGATATGAGCGTAACCAAGCGAATCATAGCCGGTATTTTTGCGGGAATCATGACACTTGTCCTGTTGACGGGCTGTAACTCTGTCCCGGCGTCGTCTGTCCCCTCTTCCTCTTCGGCGTCGTCCTCGGGTTCGAGCGATAACAGCGCGTCCAGCGAACCCGCCGTAAAAGAACCCGAACCGGACTCTGGGTCGACCTCCGGAAAAGACGACATCAAATCCGACAACAGTGCCAGCAGTGCAGGCTCGAAAACGAATATCATTCTGGATAACACGGTTGCCCGCTGGGAGACCAGCAAGTCGTACCAGTATGGAACACAGCTGAACGGAAGCAAGCTGGATGTCCGGTTCGAGCTGCAAATTCCCGATGGAGATACAGTGGAACGGGCACAGGGAGAGTGTGCCCGGAACGGTTTAAAGGCCTATTATAAAATCACCTATGACGGTCAAATCGAGCAGATCTTGTTCGGAAACGACTGGGTCGGCATGTTTGACGAGGAAGAAAAGACCTGCGTGAAGGTCTCCGTGAACAGCGATGCGCGGGAAGAGCTGGAAAATCAGGCGGCCTCCCTCGTGACGACCCTGCAAATGGTGATCGGCACATCCAAGCCGCAGTCGTTTGCCGTGGGAACAAAAACCTTGGGTGCGACCGTATATGATATCGAGGAATACACCCGGACATTCTCGATCAACGGCCAGCAGACAAAGGGTCATGTGACCTGCTACTATACCGGAAACTCGCTGAAATGGGTGACGCTTGAGCTTGCGGACGAGCAGATGGCCTTCCGCATTGATAAGCTGACGACCACCCCCAGCAATTCCGCGTTTGAAGTCCCCTCCGGCTATACGGTTTATATCATGGATGAGACCGGACAGCTTTACGATGAAGCCGGAAACCGGGTCGACAAGTAAATAGAACGCTTTGCTGGTAATATGTCGCAATTGCAAACTTTTGCGCGAAGGGCTTGACTTTTTTCCTTTTTGGCATATACTAAAGGTGCAAGGAAATTGATGAGAATTCCAAGCTGCTCACGCAAAAATGACCCCCAGAGAGGTGCTAGCTCTCTGGGGGTCTCGTGCTTACTCGCCCTTGCTCTCGTTGGTCGGGTCAAGCCACTTGCACAGGAAGTGGCCTACGACCTGTGCTCCGACCGCGACCAAAAAATTGATGAGATACTCCACACCGCTCACCTCCCCTCTGCTGCATGAGATGGGAGAAGGGCAGCAACAAGAGTATAGCACAGAAATCGACATGAAGCAATTACCAAAAAGACCGAGCCTGCGCCCTGAAATTCAGAGTGCAGGCTCGGTTTCTTTTGTATAAAACAGCTTTATTTGCAAAATTTCCTTGATTTTTCGTAAAGTGCATTTTGAACTGATATTAGTTGATATCAATTTGTATCAGTTCAAGGAGTGGAGTAGTAACACGATTGAAGTTGATATTTTTATCAAGTAGAAACAGAATGAAGTGTCTGAATGACGCTTTACTATAAAATTGATGATGTATTGGCAAAGAAACTTTACTTTTATGATTAAAATTAAAATATTTGAACTTTAAAACGGTCATAGTGACGAAAAAATTCTTGATAATTTCACGAAAATGCCGAAAAAATAAAAAAACCTTGACAAAATATGTCG
>CAVJGY010000014.1:5366-16973 GCA_963648915.1 Acutalibacteraceae bacterium
GGGTAACATAAGGTTGAAAAAGCCATAAAGTTTGGAAATATGGCTTTCAAAAACCTAAAATACAGGAGGAGTTTTTTATGAGATTGTCAAAACGAATTGCAGCAGGTGTTCTTGCTGCGGCCATGTCACTCACAATGCTAGCGGGATGTAGCGGAACGCCCGCGCAGAATCCGAGCAGCGGCAACAACAGCGCGTCTAGCAGCACCAGCAACTCAGGTTCGAACAATAACAACAATAATGGGAACAGCAATTCCGGAGCGAATAGCGGAAGCACCTCAACAGGAAATACCGGCAGCGACATTGGAAATCCGGGCACGAGCAGCGGAACAGATGATACGACAAACAGCATTGCAAATCTGTGGCAGAAGAGCAAGTCGTATCAGTATGGAAAGATGCTGAATAGCGAACAGGTTGAACTTCAAAGCGAATGGAGATGGATAGAATCTGGCGAGGTAGTGGGGACTTTTGATCTTGGCTATGCAAAAAGTGGTTCAAAAGTCTATTTGGGTCTAGAGGAAAATGGTATTAAGATCAGATTGGTAGTTCTGGACGGCTGGGCGTATGGTATTTATGACAATTATGAATGCTATATTAAACAGCAGGTAGATGATTTTGAACAGCAAACAATGGCCGATGGAGCGGCAAAGATGATTGAGATTCTATCAAAATTCATCGGAACGGGTAAGCCTCAATCGTTTAAATCAGAAAGCAGAAGAATGGGTTCTACGATATATGATGCAGAGGACTTTACAAGAACCGTTACGATTGAAGAAACCAAAGTTAAGGGAAAGGTCTCTTGCTACTACACGGGGAATTCGTTGAAATGGGTAACGATTCAGACAGACGATGTTAACTTCACGATTCGGATTGACAAACTTATGCCAACTCCCAACGCTAGTTTGTTCCAAATTCCGGCAAACTATACCGCATATATTGCAAAGGGCAATACACTGTATGACGAGGAAGGAAACGAAGTCGATATTAGCGATTTGTTTTCTTGATTTCTTATTAAAACATAAAACGAAATAAAACACAAAAGACCGAGCCTGCGCCCTGAAATTCAGAGTGCAGGCTCGGTCTTTTTATGCTTTATTCAGAGAAATTACTTGCTCTTTTTATTGCTGGTCTTCGTGACCGCAGTAGTCGGTTTCACAGCCGGGGTCAGGTTGGGTTTCAGGGTGACGGCCTTAGTGTCCGGCTCACCCAGAGCGAGGACCTCGGACAGCTGCTTCTGAGCATCGGCGTTGTTCTCATCGGTGACGGCCAGCGTATCGGCGTAGAACTGCTCCATCTTCTCGCGGGTCGAGAAGTTCGCGACGTACATCTGGTTGCCCATTGCGCCGGACAGAGCATCCGGGATGCGGTCGACCATCTTCATGTTGGTCTGGTACTTCTGCATCAGCTGCTCGTGGCTGTACACGAAGTTCTTGCCGTCGCGACGGCCTGCAAATGCGCAGTAGTAGTGCTCACCGACGGGCATGTCCGTGCCGCCGAAGGCGATCATGTCCGCCCAGATTTTGTAGACGTTGGTGGAGCGTGCAAAGTTGATCATGTCCGGGGTGAAACCGCCGCAGGGACGCATATTGACCTCGAGGGCGACGATTTGACCCTTCTTGCCCATGCTCTCCTGATCCTCGGTCATCCGGAAGAACTCGAAGTGGATGAAGCGGCTCTTGACGCCAAAGCTCTTGACGGCGGCACGGCCAGCAGCGCGGGTGTCGTCGGGCAGATCCTTGATGATATAGTAGATGGAGTTGTCATCGTTGTTCACGATGTCCATGATAGAGACGGGGCTGACGTTGCCGGCCTCGAAAATGGGGTTGCCGTGGGCGTCGATGATGGCGTCATAGCTGTTGACTTCGGCGTGGACGAACTCCTCCATGATGTAAACGATGTCGGGGTGCTCAGCGGCCTTGTAGGTCAGGAAGGCTTTCAGCTCGTCGTCGCTGGAAATTTTGTGGGTATCCGATGCGCCCACGCCGTTGTCCGGCTTGACGACGACCGGATAACCGACCGTCTCGATGAACTTCTTGCAGCCCTCGAAGTCGTCGACCATGTGGTAACGAGCCGTTGCGATGCCCGCCTTCTGGTAGTACTCCTTCATCTTGCTCTTGTACTTGATGCGGGGCATGTCCTCGGTCTGGAAACCGGAGGTGATGTGAAAGTCGGTGCGCAGAGCCGCGTCGCGCTCCAGCCAGTATTCGTTGTTGGACTCCAGCCAGTCGATGCGGCCATACTTGAAGGTAAAGAACGCCACAGCGCGATAAACCTCGTCGTAGTTCTCGAGGCTGCTGACCTTGTAGTATTCGTTCAGGCTGGCCTTCAGCTCGGGTTTCAGCTCGTCATAGGGCTGGTCGCCGATGCCGAGGACGTTCATTCCGTTGTTCTTCAGCTCGTGGCAGAACTGCCAGTAGTTTGTCGGGAAATTGGGCGAGATAAAAATGAAGTTTTGCATGTTTTTTGATTCCTCGATTTTCAACTTTTGTGAATAGCCTCTCCTATCAGGAGAGGTGGCAATGCGTCAGCATTGACGGAGAGGTTCAGAAACTTTATCGTGAAGAAACCTCTCAGTCGCTTCGCGACAGCTCTCCTAACAGGAGAGCCTGAAATAGGAAATTACCCCATCAGATACGGCATGAAATAAGTGACCTGCTGATACCACCAGTTCCAGTCGTGGGCGACATCCGTGCCCCAGAGGTCGACCCAGACGGGGATGTCCTTCTCAGCGAAGATCTGCTTGAGACGCTCGGTGGTCTCGGGCTGTTCCCACGGGCCGCGGCCGCAGCAGATGACCGCCTTTTTCTGGCGGTACAGGTCCATATACGGGTGGTCGTAGGGCATGTTGGGCATGTAGTCCACCGGGGAGTTCATGTACACGACATCGTCCATGTAGTCGCCGAAGCCGTATCGGGTGGTGTAGATGCCGCTCAAAGCCAGACAGCCGTCGAACATGTCCGGGTGACGGAGATACAGGTTGACTGCATGGGTCGCACCAAGGCTGCATCCGAAGGCGATGACGCCCGGATTGCTGTCCCAGCCGTTCCGCTCACAGGCGATGTGCTGAATTTTCGGGACAGCCTCGTCGGTGATGTACCGCAGCCATTGCTCGTAGCGGCGGATGCGCCAATACGGGTCGGCGTTGGTGTCCGACCAGGTCTCTTTATCCAGCGTGTCGATGGAGATGACCATCAGCTGACCGGATTCGATCCACGGGGCAAGAGTGTCTGCCATGTGGAAGTCCTCGAAGTCAAAGAATCGGCCATCCTGACACGGGATAAACAGCATGGGACGGCCTGCGTGACCGTACACCTTGCATTCCATCTCCCGACCCAAGGCCGGGCTGTAATCCTTGAAATACTGCGTTTCCATATACTTTCCTCCTCAAAAGAGAGTGTCAGTGCTCCTCGAACCCATACATCAGGGTGTGGAACACGAACGGCAGCTGCTTTTCCCAGCTGGCTTCGCTGTGCGTGCCGCCGGGCACGACCCGGGCGGTCAGGTTGATGCCCCGGGCAAAGATTTTGTTGCACATCTCGCCGAAGCCCTTCCGCATCCCCTCGTGGTTTCCCATCTCACGAGAGCCGTAGTCCATGTAGAGGACGGTTCCGGAGGCCAGCTTGGTACGCGCGGTCAGCTGGATGAGAGCCTCAGGTGCGACCCAGATGGACGGCGAAAGTGCGGCGGCGCGTCCAAAGACGTCGTTGTATTGCAGCAGAGCGTACAGGCTCATCAGTCCGCCCATCGAGCTGCCGCCGATGAAGGTGTGCGCCCGGTCGGGCAGGGTGCGGAAATTCTCGTCGATGAAGGGCTTGAACTCGTGGATGTACCAGTTCAGGGTGTCCTTGCCCTTGCCGTCGAAGTGGCCGAACTGCTTGTCATCGAACCGATACGGCGAATACTCCACCAGACGCTCGTTATTCGCGCCCGAGTTGCACTCGACAGCGGCCACGATGATGGGCGTGTCGGTGTAGTCCAGATAGTTCGCCATCCCCCAGCTCTTGCCAAAGGTGGCGTCCTCGTCAAAAAAGACGTTCTGGCCGTCGAACATATATAGCACCGGATAGCGGCGGTCAGGTTCGCGCTCGTACATGGTGGGGAGATAAACGTAGGCTCTGCGCTCTTCCATTCCGCCCACAGCCGGATAATTTACAGTCCATTTTTCGATCATGCTTCAATTCCCTCTCGTTTCCTGTGCAGCCTCCCAAACCGTCGGAGGCTGTCCTGCAAATCTAGTTTAGCACCGTGAAGCACCAAATGCAATTCCCGGCGCAAATTTGCAGGGCACAACTTTTTCTCCGGTTTAGGAAACGCCCGGCCTCGGATACAGCAAACGCCGCCTGGTGTCTGCCCGGCGGCGTTTGCAAGCATTCTGAAAAATTCGTGGGAACGGAAGAAAATCAATTCTTCTTCTCGACCGGAACAATCCAGCCCTTGGTGTCGGGGATCTTGCCCCACTGCATACCGGTCATGGTGTCATACAACTTCTGGGTGACAGGGCCGATCTTGCCATCGCCGATGTAAGCGTGCTCGCCCTTCCAGACCAGCTCCTTGACCGGAGAAACGACAGCAGCCGTGCCAGTGCCGAACACCTCTTCCAGCTTGCCGTCACGGGCAGCCTGCATGATGTCAGCAATTGCCAGTTTGCCCTCGATGACCTCATAGCCCCAGTCCTTCAGCAGCTCGATGCAGCTGCGGCGGGTGACGCCGGGCAGGACAGTGCCGACGGTAGCGGCGGTGTAGACCTTGCCGTCGATCTTGAACATGATGTTCATGCTGCCGACTTCCTCGACGTACTTCTTCTCAACGCCGTCCAGCCACAAGACCTGTGCATAGCCCTGCTCCTCAGCCAGCTCGCCGGCCTTGATGGAAGCAGCGTAGTTGCCGCCGCACTTGGTGAAACCGGTCAGGCCGGGAGCGGCACGAATGTAGTCATCTTCAACGTAGATGCGGACAGGGTTGATGCCCTCAGCATAGTATGCACCCGACGGAGCGCAGATGATGCAGAAGATGTAGTTCTTGGAAGCGTGAACGCCCAGACCGACGTCGTTTGCAAAGACGAAGGGACGGATGTACAGGGAAGCACCGTCTGCGTGCGGGACCCAGTCGCGGTCAACGTCGACCAGAGTCTCGACAGCCTGAATGTAATCCTCGACCGGGATCGGCGGGATGCACAGACGGTCAGCAGAATCCTGCATACGCTTTGCGTTGCAGTCGGGGCGGAACAGCTGGATGGTGTCATCCGCGGTGCGGTAAGCCTTCATGCCCTCGAAAATTTCCTGTGCGTAGTGGAAAACGACCGTTGCGGGGTCGAGCTCGAACGGAGCATAGGGGACGATGCGGGGGTTGTACCAGCCCTTGCCCTCGGTATAGTCCATAACGAACATATGGTCGGTAAACTTCTTGCCGAAGCCGAGCTTCGTCTCGTCCTGCGGTTTCTCCTTCGGAGAAGTGGTACGAGTGATCTTGATATCCAACATGATGAATTTTCCCTCTTTTCTGATCTCACACAGGCAGAACGCGCAGCGGCACAAGCCCGCGTCTGTGATGCCGAATGTTAGTATCTATTATAATAGGATGAACGCGATTTGCAAGGAATCAAAAAATCTTTCATCTTTGCCGGGTGTAAGTTGTCGCAAATTGTGATAGAATAGATGGGCGGAGCACTGCGCAACGCGCAGTGCTCCGCCCAACAAGCGACGAAGAGAGGATTCTTTTATGATAAACGGCGTGATTTTTGACATGGACGGCCTGATGTTCGACACCGAGTGCATGTGGGCGACCTTCTGGGAGCCTGCATTGGCCGAGCTGGGTCTGCCCTATAAAGAGGGACTGGCCGAGGCCGCACGGGGAACGGCGGGCGAAAACACCCGGCGGGTCGTCCGGAGCTTTTACGGCGAGGACTGCGACGCCGAAGCCATCATCGACAACCTGCACAAGGTCGCAGATAAGGCGTTCGAGCCGCCTGTCCCGAAGAAGCCCGGCATCGACGAGCTGCTGGCATGGCTGGACGAGCAGCATATCCCGATGGCAGTCGCTTCCTCCAGCCGGGAATTCGCTATCCGCCACCATCTCGACAACTGGAACATGACCCATTATTTCAAGGCCATCGTCTCCGGTCAGCACGTCACCCACTCCAAGCCCGACCCGGAAATTTTCCTGCTTGCCGCCGAAAAGCTGGGCGTCGAGCCGAAGCACTGCCTTGTCCTTGAGGACAGCTATAACGGCGTCCGTGCAGGTGCGGCGGGCGGCTTCGTCACCGTCATGGTCCCCGACCTCATGCAGCCAGATGACGAGATGCGCAGCCTCTATACCATGGAGTGCAAGAGCCTGAACGAGGTTCTGGAAAAGCTGAAACAGAATGAGCTGTAAAGGAGAAACATATGAAAATCGCAGTTCCCTATGAAAACGGCATGGTCTATCAGCACTTCGGCCATTCCGCACAGTTTAAAATTTATGAGGCCGAAAATGGTGCAGTCACCCGCTCGGAGGTCGTCTCGACCAACGGGCAGGGTCACGGTGCGCTGGTCGGCTTTCTTGTCCAGCAGGGCGTGAATGTCGTCCTCTGCGGCGGCATTGGCACGGGCGCACAGGTGGCTTTGATGCAGGCTGGCATCCAGATGTTCGGCGGCATCTCCGGCCTTGCAGATCTGGCAGTCGCCGACTACCTGTCGGGCAAGCTGGTCTTTGACCCGGAGGTTCACTGCACCCATCACGACCACGAAGAAGGCCACCACTGCGGCGAGCATCACTGCCGCTAAAAAATAAAAACGAGGCTGTTTCACAGCCTGAAAAAAACGGTCAACTCCGGTGTCATTCGACACCGGAGTTGACCGTTTTCTCGTTGCCTTCTTATCGGATCTTCTCAGAACAATAGACGATGTTTCCCTCTTTGCCGTCCACCCGTTTCCGGGTTGCGGGGTCGACCTTCATCGCGCGGAAGCAGGCCTGTCCCATGAAGTGGTGCGGAACGGCATCGTCCGTTCCAGACAGGATGCGCTCGCACACCTCGATGTTTTCGTCTAAAATCGACACCGAAGATGCGAAGTTTCCGTGCTGGCGCAGGACCTTAGAGAAGGGCGGCGCAGTCTGCTTGAGATGGCACAACGCCTCGTGATACTCCTGCACGGTCGTGCTCTCCTCACCGACCAGAAGCGTCCCTGTGCCGCAGGCGTCCCCGAAGAACGCGACCTCTTCCTCCAGCACGAACGGCACAACGATGCCGTGGGTGTGGCCGGGAACATGCACCACCTGCACCGTGATGCCGCCCAGAGAGAAGGTTTGCCCGTCCTTCAGCGGAAGAAACGGCGCAGTGCGGAGAGGAACGAAGTCGGCCCTATCGGGAAGGGAGGTATCGCCTAAAATCGGCTTGCAGTGCTCCCAATAGGCCAGCCGATTTTCCACTGTGCAGTGCCGCTGCACCAGCGTCCAGTCTGCCGGATGAAGCCAGACCTGCTCGAATTCCCCTGCTCCGGCGGCATGGTCGACATGCCCGTGGGTCAGCAGGACTTCATAGGGCTTTCCCTGCAAAAGCTGCTCGACGTATTCCCGCAGTCCGCCCTCTCCGCATCCGGTGTCCATGAGCAAGGCCTTTTCCCTGCCCTCGATCAGATACATGCAGACGGCCGGCATCGCCCAGATGCGGCGGATGTGCTCCGAAACTGCTTTGCTGTGAAACTGCACCATCTTTCCCCTCTGCCTTTCTTACAGCTCCCTGCCGTTGGTATGGATGACGTTCTTATAGTACTCGAACGAATCCTTCTTGATGCGCTTGAGCGTACCGTTGCCCTTGTTGTCCTTGTCGACGTAGATGAAGCCATAGCGTTTCTCCATCTCATAGCTGCCTGCCGACACGATGTCGATGGGGCCCCAGTAGGCGTAGCCCATGACATCCACACCATCGCAGATGGCTTCTTTCAGAGCCATCAGGTGCTTGCGGAGATAGTCGACGCGGTACGGGTCGTGAATTTTGCCGTCCTCGACCACGTCCCGTGCGCCCAGACCGTTCTCGACCGGAAACAGGGGCACTTGGTAGCGGTCCCACAGCTCGTTGAGGGTGAAGCGGAAGCCCATCGGGTCGATCTGCCAGCCCCACTCGCTGGTCTCCAGATAGGGGTTCGGCGTGCCGACGTCGCCGCCCGTGTCACCGAAGTAAGGCTGTCCCTTTTCGTGGGTAGTGGTGCGGTAATAGCTGAACGCGAGGAACTCATTGCGGTACTGACGGATCAGGTCGAGGTCGCCGTCTTCCATCTGAACGTGGACGCCGTTCTCCTCCCACAGACGATAAACATAGGTGGGATAGTAGCCGCGGAGCATCACATCAGGATAGAAGAGCGAACGGCGGCGGACGTCCTGCGTCTCAAACACGCAGACCGGGTCGCAGTTGTTGGGATAGATGTTGCTCAGGGAGCACATCACGCCAATTTTTGCATCCGGGATGATTTCATGGCAGAGCTTGACCGCCTTTGCATTGGCGACGAACATGTTGTGGCTGGCCTGAAAAATGGCCTGCATCTTGTTCTCGCCCGGCTGAATAAGGATGCCGCCCACATAGCTGGGATTCCGGCGCATGTTGTTGATCTCGTTGAAGGTCAGCCAGTATTTGACCTTGCCCTTGTACCGCTCAAACAGCACCTTGCAATACCGCTCATAGCAATCGATGAGATGACGACTGCGCCATGCGCCGTACTTCACGACAAAGTTCCACGGCATCTCGTAGTGCGAGATAGTGATGAGCGGCTCAATGCCGTACTTGTGCAGTTCGTCGAAGAGACGGTCGTAGTAGGCCAGCCCCTCTTCGTTGGGAACAAGCTCGTCTCCGGTCGGGAAGATGCGCGTCCACGAGATGGAGGTGCGGAACACCTTGAAGCCCATCTCGGCGAACAGCTTGATGTCCTCCGGATAGCGGTGGTAGAAGTCGATGGCTTCCCGTCCCGGGCAGTATTCGTCCGGTTTCGGCGGGTACGGGTTCAGGTCGCCCAGACCAGTATGACAGCAGGACGCGTAATCGATGCCTTTTCCGCCCTCGTCCCATGCACCCTCGCACTGATTGGCGGCTACTGCACCACCCCAGAGGAAATTTTCAGGGAAGGTATCTACATAATGGTTGTTCATTTGAAATATCTCCTTGTTATTTGCCTAAGAAGCCTCTGCCTGCCGGACGCCATTGCCCGGCAGGAGAGGACGAGGTTTCTTTACTTGTTGCCCGTGACCTTGGACTCGTCGAAGCCGATGATCCAAGTCAGCGCAAATGCAACGCCGGCGGCGACGGCCGAAGCGATGATGATCCAGAGGATGGTGTCCTCAAAAACCAGCCAGCCGAACACGCCGTTCTTGCCCATTGCATAGGCCTTTGCGCCCAGCAGAGAGGATACGACACCGCCGCAGAATGCACCAATAAGGGTGGTGATGAACGGAGTGACGAGCGGGATCTCAACGGCAAAGGCGGCAGGCTCGTTCGTGCCGAGGAAGGAGGTCAGGGTCGCACCAGCGCAGATGCCCTTGAATTCCTTGTCCTTGCACTTGAGGGTGACAGCGGCCACTGCGCCGAACGAAGCGAAGGAAGCCATGATGAAAGCCGGGCGAACCAGAGCGTCGTAGCCGACCGTGCTGATGGATTCGATCATGATGGGAGCGAGGACGGTGTGTGCACCGAAGATGACGAGGATCGGCTGGACCATCGACAGAATGCCGCAGCCCAGACCGAAGGGCAGCTTCATCAGGCTGACGACGATGCTTGCCAGACCTTGGCCGAAGTAGTAACCCGCAGGGCCGATGACGAAGAGCATGAGCGGGCTCATGATGAGGATGCAGAGGAAAGGACCCATGATGGTCTTTAAAATTTTCGGCAGACGGTTGTAGATGAACGGCTCAACGTAGCTCAGCACCCATGCGCCGATGAGAGACGGGAAAACGGACGAGGTGTAAGTAACGGCAGAGAAGGGAATGCCGAACAGGTTGTTCCCCTCTGCACCGATCAGACCCATAAAAGAGGGATGGATGAGGAACATGCCCAGCATCGCGCCGAGGAAGGGGTTCGCGCCCAGTTTCTTCGCGCCTGCAAAGCCGACCAGAACCGGCAGGAAGTAGAACGGCGAGTTTGCGATGGCGTTCAATACCTGATAGGTCGAGGTGCTCGAATCTACGCCGAACATGATCTTTGCCACCGAGAGGATGCAGTTGATCAGGCCGCAGCCGATGAACAGCGGGATGATCTGCACCATCGTGCCCGAAAGGTAATCCAGAAGTGCATCCCAGACGCCCTTTGCGGTCAGCTTTTCCTTCGTCTTGGGTGCGTCAGCCGCGCCGCCGCCGAAGGCGTAGTTTTTCATGATTTCATTGTAGGCCGGGATGACTTCGCCGCCCACAACGACCTGTACCTGCTTGCCGTCTACGACACCCATGACGCCCTTGAGCTTCTTGATAGCGGGGATATCGGCGAGCGATTTGTCCTTCAGGGTGAAGCGCAGACGGGTCACGCAGTGCTCCAAGCCTATCACATTTTCTTTTCCACCAACGAGCCGCACGACATCGTCGCCGAACTGTTTGTAATCCATAAAAGAAACCTCCTGTCGTTTTTTATCCGTCGCAAGCAGGCCTGATTGCTTTCTTCGCTTTGATTATAACGCAAGAAGATGTCCTTGTAAAACGAATAAAACGGCGTTATAATATTTGCGAATCAAATTATTTCAGGAGGATGTTTTGTGAACTTTGACGAAGTAGAAACCTTCTTGGCTGTTTCCGAGTATTCCAACATCGCCCGCGCCGCCGACCAGCTCTACATCGGTCAGGGAACGGCAAGTTCCCGCATCCTCCGGTTGGAGGAGGAACTGGGGATACAGCTCTTTGTCCGGCAGAAGGGGCTTCGCAATGTGGTGCTGACCCCGGAGGGCGAATTCTTCCTCCCCATTGCCCAACAGATGCTCTCCCTCTGGCAGCAGGCACAGCAGATCAAGAACCGCCTGATCTTCCGGGAACTGCGCATTGCGGCAATCGATACCCTGAACCGTTTTTTCCTGTCGGAGGCCTACTGTAATTTCATGGAAAATGACCCCGAAATTCAATTTTTTCTCCAGACCGAGCACTCCACGGAGATCCACCAGCTGATTGAAAATCAGCAGATCGACATCGGCTTTGTTTGCACCCTGCACAAGTTCCCGAATGTCATCGCACGCCCGCTGTTCCGGGAGAAAACGGTGCTCATCTACCATATCGGATGCAGGTTTGAAACGACCCGCGATTTCTCCGACCTCCTGCCCCAGAACGAGGTCTATCTGACGATGGGAAACGCCTACGATTTGTGGCATCAGCGGCGGTTTCCGCAGTCCTCTCTGCGAAAGATATCGATCGGCACGAACTCGATGCTCCCGGATTTCCTCTCCGACCCGCAGACGTGGGCCATCACGACCCAAGGCACAGCGGAAATGCTGGTCCAGCAGAACCCTTCCCTGCGCTATTGCCCCATCACCGAAGACCCGCCGCCGACCCGAACGGCCTACCTGCTCCTCTATAAGTACCCAAAACCGTGGATCAATGATCTCTGTACCCTCTTTCTGGATGAGGTCGTCTCCGTCATCAAGAAACGCCCCTACCTTGAGCTTCTCTATGACC
>CAVJGY010000015.1:0-16748 GCA_963648915.1 Acutalibacteraceae bacterium
CAGCACAGATGCACAAGAGAGATATCCAACCTTTGTCTAAAAAATAGAAAATGGCCTTGGGCACAAAAAAGAGCCTCCACCTCTTCGATTTGCCTTCCCCTTGAGGGGAAGGTGGCACGCAGTGCCGGATGAGGTGGAAGCTTTGTCGCTAGATTCCGTATATCGCTATGTTTTCACCTCATCAGTCTCACTTCGCTCGACAGCTTCCCCTCAAGGGGAAGCCTTTGCCGCATCGACTGAAAGGCATAGTTTATTTTTTCTTTGTTCCCTTTGCCCAGCTATCCACAGCGTTCACAATGGCCTTTCCGCGGCGACCCAGAAGCTTGGGAAGGAGCAGGCGCGCCATCATCCAGACGCCCGCGAAGTTGTACAGGATGATGCCCAGCGTGATGAGTCCCGTCCACAGACCGTAGAGCGGCGGCTCAGCCAACAGGAGCAGAGCTTCACCTGCGAGGACACCGAAGTTGATGATGACCCGTACCGGGTGGATACTCATGCCGATCATGTTGTGCGCATCAATGGCACGCAGGGTGAACACGATGCCCAGACCGAGGAAGGACGCATAGGTCGCGCCAATTGCACCCCACCACTTGATGAAGAAGTAGTTCATGATGCAGTTGCTCACTGCGCCCGCAAGCATCGTCCACAGGCTGTGGGTCGACTTCTTGTTGACAACGTAAGCACTGTTCAAGAACTGGTTGAAGCAGCTGCAGGTGGACGCCAGCGCGAGGAAGGGCACGAAGTGCCACGAGTAGTAATAGTTCGACTTCATGACGTGCATGACCGGGCGGCAGAGCCAGATGATGCCCGCCGCACAGCAGAACAGCACGCTGGAATAGGTGCGGAAAATCTTGGTGAAGAAGGCCGCTCTGCCCTCCTCCTCGGTCACGGCAGACAGCTGCCATGCGTCGTAGAAGATAAGGCCCAGCGTCGTCAGGATGGTCGGCAGGAAGTAGCCCGTCGAAAGCAGGCCGCTCCACGCATCGCCGCTGTGACCGTCGATGCCGTCGCACATCTCACGGACGAAGAAGAGGTCGGAGGCGTTGATGACCCAAAAGCTGATCTGTGCCGGGATCATCGGCAGCGAGAAGCGGAGCATCTGCTTCCAGAGGTTCTTGTTCAGACCCTTCAGCTCGACAAAGTTCCAGAGCTTGCCCGTCACACAGAGGAAGAGGACGCTCACCAAGTCGCCGCTGATGATGGCCAGCAGATAGCCGTTCGCGCCCCAGTGGAAGCCCACCAGATAGATGACATAGAACAGCAGAGTCGCGAAGGTGCACAGGATGCCGTCCACAGCGACCAGTTTGTTCCACTGACGGCTTCGGACGAACTGGGTGCAGAGGGTGCGCAGGCAGCTCATTAAAACATAGATATAAATGAGGAAGCCATACTGTGCCATGTCCGGCAGATACCGCGCCACAGGCCAGCAGAGCACCAGAATGCCAAAGCCGCCCAAAATCGTCAGCATACCATTCGTAAAAACCTGCTTTTCGCTGTTGCCTTTATCCAGACCAAACCGGATGATGGCGTTGGACATGCCCATCGAGACGAACGGGATGAGCAGGTTTGCATATTGGCTCAAGATTTTCGCCAGACCGAGGTCGGAGATCTCCGCCATCGCATAGGTCAGAAACGGCTGAACAATTAAGGTCAGCAGCTTCGACGAGAAGCTGGAAATTGCAAAGATGAGAGTGTTTCCGGCCAGTTTGCTGTATTTGTCCGAGCCGGAGGTTTTTTCGTTCGACAAGGGTACTTTCCCTCCCTATTTTATTTCAACAATTCTCTCCGGGCCTTCCAGTCCGGCAGAAGCTTTTCCACTTCTGCCCAGAACGCCCGGCTGTGATTCGGCACAAGAAAATGGCAGTACTCGTGTACTACCACATAGATCTGCGCCGCCGCAGGCATATTGTACAATTGGAGCGCGAAGGTGATCTGCCGCTTGGACATATGGCAGACGCCCCAACAGCTGCTCATATCGCGCACTTTGATGGTGGGCTTCTGGCCGTTCAGCACGTTTGCAAAGGCCGGAAAGACCTGATCGCTCATAGCGGTGAAATGCGCCCGCACCTCTTCGTTCGAGGGAAGCGGTCTGTTTTTCCGTTCGGCGCGGGACTTTGCCCTCGCCTGTGCCTGAAGTACCCAGTCAAACCGTTCTGCTACAAAACCGTCCGCCACCTCCCACGGCATTCGCTGCGGGATACTGACCGCGACCGTACCATCTGAACGGATGTGGAGATTCAGGTTTTTCACCTTTTTGCGGGTGGCTTCATAGGTGAGGCCGCCCACTGTCCGGGTCATGCTTTGCGGCATTTCAGCCATTCCTCCACCGGGAGCTGTGCCAGCACGACAGCGGCAAAGATCAGGGCACAGCCCACGCTTTCCCGCGCAGAAAGGCTCTGATGTAAAATCAGCCAGCCGCCCAGCGCACTGAACACGCTCTCCATGCACATGATAAGGCTTGCGATGGCCGGGTGCAGGTCACGCTGGCCGACGATTTGGAGCGTGTAGGCCACACCGCTGGAAAACACACCGCAATAGATGATGGGCAGGGCGTTCTCGCCGAATTCCGCGATGCTGGGCGTCTCAAACAGGAACGCCGCCACACTGCTTTCGACGGCCACCACCAAGAATTGCAGCAGGCTCAGCCGAACGCCGTCCACCTGCGGGGCAAAGTGGTCGATCGACAGAATTTGGAAGCTGAACAGCACCGCGCAGAGCAGCAGCACAAGGTCGCTCATCTCCACGCCGCCGAAGCCGTTCTTCATGCAGAGCAGGTACAGGCCGCCCACCGAAATGATGACACTGACCCAGAGCTGTGGGTTGCTCTTCCGGCCCAAGGCCAGACCGAACACCGGGACAAGCACCACATACATGGCGGTCAGGAAGGCCGACTTCGCGGTGGAATCCGGGTTCAGGGTGATGCCAATCTGCTGTGCCGCCGAAGCCACGAACAGGAACGTACCGCAGATCAGGCTTGCTTTCAACAGAGTCTTTTTCTCTTCGCCCTTCGGCCAGCCGCAGGGCACGCCCTGCTTGCGATGGATGGCATCAAAGGCGTAGACGGTCGGCAGCAGGACGACCACCGCCAGCCAACTTCTTCCGGCCAGAAACGAGTACGCGCCCATTCCCGCACCGACGCTCTGCGCCACGAACGCCGTGCCCCAGATGAAGGAGCAGAGCAGCAACAGCAGCGAATTTTTTGTCTGGGTATTCATCAGCCGATGCCCTCCACCTTCAAGCCGCCATACAGATAGTAGCGGCTGGAATCGTAGGAGATCGTCAGCCGATAGCTGGCGGCAGGGTCAAGACCGGAGACGACGCAGCTGTAATTCGTACCATCGGTCTTGAAGTAGTAGGTGCTGTCCGGCACATACTGCGTGCCGCCATCCACCTTCTGCCAAACGGCGACCTTGAACTTCTGCGTGCCCTCGGCCGCGCCATAGCCCGAGATCGTCAGCGTTCCACCCGGAACGGTGAAGTAGTCGGTCTTGCGCGTCCAGATGCCGTTAAAGACGATGTTCAGGCTTCCGTTCACGACTGCGGAGGTATACTTGGCCGAGGCGTCGGTGATGCCCTCGAGCATCAGGTCTTGTCCGGTCGGGTCTGCCCACTTGGTGGTGTCGGCCTCCTGCACCTCGTCCGAAGTGCCGAGGATCTTGTGCGCGACCGAGGTCATGGTGTCCTTGCACCCGGTCAGCAGTCCCACCGCCAGAACTGCAGCCAGCAGCAGGGCAGCGATTCGTTTTGTTTTCTTCATTGCTTTATCCTCAAAGTAACACAAGTATTGTAGATTTGCGTCATTTATATAGTATACCTCATTTCAGAATACCAGACAAGCCCGACACCGATTTTTGGACGCATCCGCGCCGATGTTTTCACATCTTTTACGAGAGTTTTTTCTCACCATCGTTGCAGAAGATTCTCGCACGGAGTAAGACTTTATTTCCTTCACCGATAGAGACGATTTCCCAGTCGTCTTTCTTGCCGGAATAGAATACCATTGTCAGTGCGTCGCAGTCCTCAAAGGCAAATGCTCCGATTTCCAGCTCTTTTGATTCAAAATGAACTTCTTGCAAGTTTTCACATCCGGCAAAGGCGTAGCTTCCGATTTTGTGGATGTTTTCGCCGACCTCGACCTCTATAATTTGTTCCCGCTCTGCATACCACGGCGTCTCTTCTGCCGATTTGTAATCTGCCATCTGCTCTTCGTTTTCGATATACAGCACGCCCTCTTCCAGCCGATAATAGACGGGTTCAGGCTTGTCCGGCTCTGGTTCGTCGGGCGTTTGGGGCGGTGTGGGTTCATCCGGCTGTTCCGGCGGAGTTGGCTGCTCTGGTTCTTGGGGAACATCCGGCACTTCCGGGGTTTCCGGAACTTCCGGAGTCTCAGGCTCTTTCGGTTCGTCTGGTGTCTCGGGAGTGTCCGGTTTTTCAGGCTGACTGGGTGTTGCAGGTTCATCAGGCGTTTCCGGGTTATCCGGAATATCGGGCACTTCTGGGGTATCTGGGTTTTCCGGTTCACTGGGCTCGTCCGGAACATTTGGCGTGTCAGGCTCTTCGGGCGGAAGCTCGACCGTTTCGTCACAGTCTCCCCAGCCCCACTCCTGCGTATCCGGCATCCAGTAGAATTTCTTCTCAGTCGTCTCCTTCACCAGCTCAGCACTGTGGGTTTTCCACGGAATCGCCAGCAGTTCCGCAAAACCCTCCATCCGCTCCTCTGCCGAAAGCGTTCCGCTCCGGCAGCTGTGGCCGTCCAGCTGGGTCATTTCCGCCGTACCGCACAAGTCTGCTTCTATCTTTAATGTAATGATATCCGTCCAGAGGGACGCTTCCGGGTCGATGCTCAGCCCAAGCTCCACTCTGCCCGGCTGGTCTGCGGTCAGGAAAATTTCGGGGTCGTCGCTTAAATCTTCAAATTTATTGGACGCGCTGTCATAGACAAAGCCGACCGTCTGCTTCATCGTCCAATGAAGGGTCTGCGCACTGTCGGTCTGAACCCGCAGAGCGGGTGCGATTTGAAGGTCTACGCCCTCCACGGGCGAAGCCTCATAAACGCCCAGCGGGATTTTGGCATCCACCGCCTTGGTCGTTGTCAGCATTCCGGATGCCGTCACCTCAGCCTCCAACCGAAGCTGCTGTTCGGTCGTGCCATACATCCGAAGCTTCATGCTGGGCAAAAACTTCACCTCTCCGGTCAGGCCATCCTCCTTTAAAAGGAGCACTCCATCCTTCTCGCACAGACCATCCGCTTCTCGCCGGAACGACCCGCTCTTGGCCTTTGCATCCAGCTTCAGAACATCAAATAATTCGGGTAATTCCAGCGTATCATTACCCGACAGAATCACCGTTCCTTCGTCTGATACTTCTGTTTTTCGCACCCGAATCATCAAGAAATGATTTTTCTCATATTCCAGAATCAAAATCTGTCCGACGCGCAGCTTTTGGACGGCTTCACTTGCTGAACCAATCGTATATTTCAGTGCATCATCGTCCCGGGACAGCAGTTTGTTTTCGCCGGACGCATACCGCACCAGCACCACACCCTGCTTGACCGCCATAAAGCTTTCGTCGCCGATGTTCAGCACCCGTTCCGGGTCGAACTTGTCCGCGTCGATGTCCTTGATGTCCTCCGGAACGCGGATGTAACGGCTGGTCGTGTAAGCCGGGCAGAGCGGTGCGTGCTCGTCCCGGGTAAGCAGAAATACCTTGATGACCGCATACTCCGGCAGTTCGCCCGACAGCCAGACCTTCGCCGTTCCGTCGGCCGTCTCCACGGCGCGGGTCTTTCCGCTGGCGAGAAGCTCTTTTCCATCCTCCGAATAGACCGCCGCGACCAGCTCCGCGTCCTCTTCGGCGGCATAGGACACCACCGCCGAATTTCCGTTCAGCACCACGCCGGTGATCTGGTTTTTGTCCGAAAACTCCGCTCTCGCTCTGCCGGGAAATAAGCCGATCCCCAGCACCAGTGTCAGCATCGCCGCCAAAAGCCGTTTTGTCATAATTTTGACCCTTTCACATCCTGAGAAGCCGTTTTTAAGCATTGCACACCGCCGAAAACAACTTCTAAAAGAAAACGTCTCCACGTTTATCTTATCGTGATGCGATTTTCTTGTCAACGCAATTCGACACTTTTTTCAGCATTCTCTTGACGACCGCCGCATTTATCCGCTATTATGACAGTGATACGACCGAAACCGCCCGCTGAAGGAGGTCTTTCTGATGAAGCATCCCCGTCGTGTTTCTCTCTGCGCCCTGCTGCTCTCTGCCGCAATGCTGTTTGGTGCTGTCCCGTTCCGCGCACTGGCCGCTGAGCCGACCAACAGCATCCTCTACGGCCAGCTCGAGGACCACACTTCCGAGCTGTACGCCTGCTTCAACGGCCTTGCCGCCGGAGAGGAATATTTCGTCATCGTCAGCCGCAGCAGCTCCGACCCGCTTGCCCCGGAAAATCTGCTCTATCTCACCCAGTCCGCCGCATCGGAGCATGGAACTCTGGAGATCCCCTTCCGGGCGGTCGAGTCCGAGGCCGTCTATGTCGCCGCCTGCCGCCGGGAGCTTCCCGACCTGAGCAGCCATACCATTACCGTGACGGGTGGCAAGGCCACTCCAGAAACAGCCGCACCCGGTGCGACCGTCACCATCACAGCCGACCCTGCCCCGGAGGGCAAAGCCTTCTCCGGCTGGACGGTCACCTCCGGCGACGTGACCCTCGCAGACCCTTCGGCCTCCATGACCACCTTCGTGATGGGCTCGGAAGATGTCGCGCTGACGGCCAATTTCAAGGAATCGGACACCAAAGCCGACCCGGACACTCCCGAAACACCCACCGAACCGGAAAAGCCTTCTTCGGACGGAACGACTGCCCTTCTGCTTCTGGGTGCTGGTGCGGCCGCCGCTGTGACCGCAGGCGTCGTTCTGCTGATGCCTGTTGAAGTCTCCGGCCGGGTCGAGACGCTCGACCATCAGCCCTATTCCAACGCCCGCATCACCCTTTCGCAGGAGGGCGTTCTCATCGCCCAGACCACCACAAATGCCTACGGTGAATTTGAGTTGAAGGTTCGGCGCGGGACATATCTGCTGACCCTCTCCTGCTTGAACGACAACGGCGAGCTTGTCCAGACCTCGACCTCTCTCCATGCACCCATCCGTGACCTGACGCTTTCCCCTGAAAGCATGTTCTGAACAAGCAAAAAATCGCGCAGTTATTGCAAAATTTCACCTTTTATCGAACAAACAGGTTTATTCCATGAAAACACTTCTTCTCATGCGCCACTCCACCCCGGAACGCTCCGACCCGCGTTCCGCCGACCCCGCACTTTCTGCGGACGGCATCCTGCGAGCGCAGGCTGTTTTTCAGGCAGAGATTTTCCGCACCGTCACGCAGGTCTGGTCGTCTCCCTCTCTGCGCGCCCTCCAGACCGCCGAACCGCTCGGCCTTCCCGTCATGACCGACACCCGCCTTCTCGAGCGAAAAACGGGCGACACCACCGGGCAGGACATTTCCTTCTGGAAACGCCAGTACGACGACCCGGATTTCAAGAATCCCGATGGCGAGTCCTTCCGCGAGGTCAACGCCCGGATGTCCGCCTGCATCCACGATATCCTCTCTGCCCTGCCCGACGGCCAGACCGCCCTTGTCGTCTCCCACGCCGCCGTGATTTGTGCCTATCTGCAAGGCTTCTGCTCCGTTGAGGTCACCGACGCCCCACAGAAGCTCCGAAAAATCACTTTCCAGAACCACGTCCTCCTTAATGGCAAATTCTCGCCTGCAGGATGCTTTGTTTTGAAGGTGGAGGGGGAAAGTGTCCGAGATATCAGAATAGTTTTAGATTCTGTTTGACGATATGACAAAAGAGACGCAAATTCAAATGAATCTGCGTCTCTTTTTGGCGGAGCATCAGGGAGTCGAACCCTGGCACCGGTCTCCCGGCCTATCGCATTTCGAGTGCGACCTCTTACGACCACTTGAGTAATGCTCCATATTCAATTATCTGAAAGCTTTTCTATTATAACAAAAAGTCCGGCGGTCGTCAACACTTTTTGCGGACGAGATTCCGACCGGATTTTTTGCTGTTTACACATTTTTACCACGAATTTATGGTAATCTTAGGCTACGATATTAAGATAAAGGACGTTTTTTGAAATGCAGCATTGTTCCGCCCGGTCGGTGGTTCGGATGGCCGCGGCGGTTCTGGCACTGACAGTTGTATTTGTGCTGGGTTCACTGCGCAGTTCCGCCGCACAGCTTGAGGATGTCGGCGGCATCTCTCTGCTCTCCTTCGACAAAAGCCAGATCGTTTCCATCGGAAATCAGGCTGCCGGAAAGTGCAGCTGGTATGCACTGCGATATGCCCGGACGATCCTGGACGGCAAGACCTGTTCCGGAAGCGGGATGTGGTCGAACGGTGCGGTCTGGTCGGCGGCGAGCTATTCGGACTATTTCGGCGACCTGTCCAGCTGTCTGACGAAGCTCTACGAGGAGCTTTCCGCCGGACGTCCGGTCATCGTCCATCTGAAAAATACGACCGTCAGCGGTGCAGCCAAGCACCAAAACCGGGTCACGACCTACGAATATCACCTGACCCGCAACGGCTGGAACGAGGTCATTTATCCGCACATCTCGACCAGCAGCACCTACGGACACTGGGTCTGTGTGGTCGGCATCCGTCCCTCGGCCGACCCGAAAAACCTCAAGGAAAGCGACTTCTACGCGCTTGACCCTGCCCGTGTGAATGTCAACAGCGTTCTTGCTGTGACTCGTCTGTTGGACGGCACGATCTGGACGGAAAACTCTCCCCTCAAAATCGCAGGCTAAACTCCTTTATGCAAAAGCCCCCGGAGCACTGGACTCCGGGGGCTTCGAGTTTTTATCAGGGATTTTCAGTATCCGCGCACCGAGAAGCCGCGCTCCCACGGGTCGAGCGGACAGTCTTTCTCATGCAGTCCGGTGATCTCGATGAAATCGCTTTTCTGGATCATCGCGAAGAGCTGCATGAACTTTTCCGGGTCGCCCTGCACTTCGAGCGTCACCGTGCCGTCGTCCTCATTCTCGACCCATCCGGTCAGTTCGAGGGTCTGGGCCGCATACCGGGCGCGATAGCGGAAGCCGACACCCTGCACCTGTCCGCTGATGGTATAGTGCCGCCGGACCGTTCCCTCCGGAAGCTTGGGCGGGTCGGCTTTTTTCTGCTTCAGAAAGTCAAACATAAATTACAACTCCTGATAGGCCGACATCATGGCCGGGATGAACTGCTTCTTGCGGCTGACGACACCCGGAAGCGTCCAGCTGTTGTTTTCGTCCGGCTCGACCTCAAAGCCGCTGCGGAGCATTTCGGCGGAGTTCCGTCCGGTACAGATGACGACGCTCTCCTCCTTCGGCACGTCGGTCAGCAGCATATACAGGTCCTCGACGTTCTGCTTGTTCAGTGCCTCGTTCAGGTAAGGCTGCAGCAGCTTTTCGGCGGCCAGCAGATTCTTGCGGGTCATGTAGCTTCCCTGTGCTACACCGAAGCGGCGGTCGCCGCACATGAACACCTTGAAGTCCTGCAGGAACACCTCTTCGGCGGTCTTGCCGTCCAGCTTCTCGCCTGCCTCGAACATCTCAAGAGCAAACTCGTCGATGTCCACACCTGCGATCTTTGCCAGACGCTTCGCGGCCGCGACATCCACCGGGGTACAGGTCGGGCTGCGGAACACCAGCGTATCCGACAAAATCGCAGCCAGCAGCAGACCAGCGATCTGGGGGCGGATCTCGATGCCGTTCTCGTCGTACATCTGGGTGATGATGGTCGCCGTGCAGCCGACGGGCTGATTCCGGAAGTAGACCGGGCCGCTCGTCTCGAGGCTGCCGATGCGGTGATGGTCGATGATCTCCAAGATCTCGGCCTGATCGAAGCCCTCAACGGCCTGCGTTGCCTCGTTGTGGTCGACCAGAATGATCCGGCGTTTCCGCAGCGCGATGATGTTTCGACGGCTGACCATGCCGCAGTATTTGCCGTCCTCATCGAGGATGGGGAAATAGCGGTGGCGCACCTTCGCCATAACGCGGGTGACGTCGGCTACCGGGGTGACGAGGGTGAATTTCATGATGTCGTCGCGGGTCATATAGTGCGAGATGGGGGCGCACTGGCTGATCAGCTTGCCTGCCGCATAGGTATCGCAGGGCGCGGTCATGATGGCAACGCCCATCTCCTCGGCGATACGCTGGATGGTGTGGCCGACCTTCGCGCCGTTGCAGATAATAATGAGAGAGGCCTCTTTCTCAATGGCGCAGAGCTGGCTTTCGTAGCGGTTGGTGAGGATGACGATGTCGCCCTTCTCCACCGAGTTTTCCAGCATCTCGGGCGTGGCCGTACCGATTTTGATATGTCCGGTGGTGCAGACGGCGTTCTCGTCGCCGACCACCATCGTACCGCCCAGCGTCTCGACGATGTTCTTAAAGGTCGTCCGGCTCTTTGCCAGAACGCCCGTGTCGAACACGTCCATATTGGCGGTGGCGATATCCTTGACCGTGATGATGCCCTCGAGGTCATTGTCCGGGCTGGTGATGGGAAGGGTATCGATCTGCTGGTCGCGCATGATCTCCCACGCCTTGCGCAGGCTGGTGCTTCCCGGGATGCCCGGCATTTCGCGATAGTCGACGTCCCGAATCTTCGGGTTGACGTCGGTACACATCCGGGGCGGTTTTACATCGAATTTTTTCAGGACGAATTCGGTCTCCTGATTCATCTTGCCTGCACGCCGTGCTTCGCAGACAAGGTCACTGGTCTTATTTTTCAGCTCCGCATACGCGATGGCGGAACAAATCGAGTCGGTGTCCGGATTGCGATGTCCGATGACAACGACCTTATGAGCTGCCTTTGGCATAATTTCTCCCCCTTGTGGGCTTTCTATGATTTACCTTCTTGCTTGGTGGTTTGCTTTGCTCTGCCGCTCCTGCACAGCGGCAAATCGGGCGCGTGTTCCCTCTTTTCATTTTAACACAACAATTCGCGGGGGTAAAGGCTCGACAAGGCGGAGTTTTTCTTAAAATTTTGAGAGAAACTTGTATACAAGTATTGAGTTTTAGAGAGTCACGCGGTATCATAAGGCTGTCTCTTATTTGTCTGCATCCTCGCCCTCTCAGTCACCTTCGGTGACAGCTCTCCCAGAGGGAGAGCCAAGAAGCCTCTCACTTTGGGAGAGGTGGCATCGCGAAGCGATGACGGAGAGGGCTAGCTTGTTTTATGGAGGAACTCATGACATCATCCAAATTCACATCCAAGCCCCTGTTCACCCGACAACAGCTCATTGCTCTGCTGCTGCCGCTGATTGCAGAGCAGGCTCTCAGCGTTACCATCGGTCTGGCCGATACCCTGATGGTCTCCTCGGTCGGTGAGGCGGCCGTCTCGGGCGTGAGCCTCGTTGACACCTTCAACACCCTGATGATCCAGATGATGAGCGCGCTTGCGACGGGCGGCGCAGTCGTTGCCAGCCAGTACATCGGCCACCGGGAGGAAAAAAGTGCAAAGACCTCTGCGGCGCAAATCATGTTCATTCTGGCAAGCTTCAGCATCGTGGTCGCAGCTGTTGTCGCGGTCGGGCGGCACGGCATCCTGCGGGGCATTTTCGGCTCGATCGACGCCGATGTCATGAAGTACGCCGAGACGTATTTCCTGCTTTCGGCTCTCAGCTATCCCTTCATCGGCCTGTACAATGCGGGTGCGGCCTTGTTCCGCGCACAAGGCAATAGTAAAATCAGCATGATGTCCAGCCTTGTGATGAATGTTGTGAACATCGGCGGCAACGCGATTTTGATTTTCGGCTTCGGGATGGGCGTCATGGGTGCGGCACTCGCCAGCCTTGTTTCCCGCGCGGTCGCCTGCTGCACGGTGCTTTATCTGCTCCAGAAGCCCGGCTGTGCCCTCCGCATCGAGAATCTGTCCGCTCTGAAGCCCAACGGCGCGTACATCAAGCGCATCCTGCGGGTCGGCATCCCGGCAGGCATTGAAAACGGCATGTTCCAGATCGGCAAGCTGTCGGTCGCCAGCCTGACGAGCACCCTCGGCACAGCCGCCATTGCCGCGAATGCCGTCGCCAACACGACCACCACCTTCCTGAACATTCCGGCCAATGCCGTCGGCATGGCGGTGCTGACCGTTGTGGGACAGTGCCTTGGTGCGGGCGAAAAGGAGCAGGCCGTCCACTATGCACGCCGTCTGCTGTTTGTCGCCTACTGCGGCGCGTGGTTCATGAACATCTCGGCCTTCCTGTTCGGAAATCGCTTCGCCATCTCCCTCTTCAACCTCTCGCCGGAGGCACAGGCGATGGCACTGCAGGTCATGGTCTGGTTCAACATCTTCTCGGTCTTTGTCTGGCCGTCCAGCTTTACCCTTCCCAACATCCTCCGTTCGGCGGGCGATGCATCCTTCACCATGACGGTCAGCATCTTCTCGATGTGGGTGTTCCGGGTCGGCTTCTGCTACCTGATGATCCTGGGCTTCCACGGCCACTTGCTGAGCATCTGGATGGGTATGTACCTCGACTGGGTGTTCCGTTCTCTCTGCTTCGCCATCCGGTTTATCCGTGGAAAATGGCTGGAGCAGAAGGTCATCTGAGTTCTCTATTTTTCAAGACTGCCGCTTCGTTCGGCAGTCTTTTTTCTTTTTCTCTGCAAGAAAACGCTCTCCTGATTCGTATTGATAGACAGAAAGGCTTTCGGCAGTACAAGAAGCGTCGGATTTTTCAAGAAAGCGCACAAATAATTCACAAAAAGTTTGTCAAAGTTGTCCTCTTTTCGGCTTGTTTTCTTGTCATCCAAGGCGTATAATGTCATGCTGCTAAGAGCTTTCTGTACTATACAGCAAAGGAAGTGTTTCTCCATGCGGAGCAGTTGGTTTTCCCGCCACCCTGTGTGGTTTATGGCGTTTTATCTCGTTTTTTATCTTGCAGCCTTCCATTGGCTGGAAGCAAACATTACGGTACCGGACATCTGGGTGCACTGCCGTCTCGACGACATGATCCCCTTCTGCAAATATGCCATCGTCCCCTATGTTGCGTGGTTTGCGTGGATCCCGTTCACCCTGTTCTACCTGCTCTGGAAAGCACCGCGCAGTGATTTCTGGCGGCTCTGCCTTCCCCTGTTTGCCGGCATGACGATTGCACTCGCCTGCTATGTCATCCTGCCGACGGGTCTTGACCTGCGGCCCTACCGGGTGTACGGCAGTGACATCTTCGCCCGTGCTGTCCGCTGGCTTTATGCCACCGACACGCCGCTGAACGTCTGCCCGTCCATCCACGTTTTCAACTCGGTCACCCTGATGATGGCCTATCACCGGAGCAAGATCTTCGAGGACGCACGCCGCCGCTGGATGCGCCCGGCCGCTTCTATCCTCTGTGTCTCCATCATCTTCTCTACCGTCCTTCTGAAGCAGCACAGCTGCATCGACGTCCTGCTGGGTATCCTGCTGGCAATGGCACTCGATACCGGCATGACCGCCCTCGAGCGGAACGATGAGATGCGCCTCGCCGAGCGGTTCTGAGCACCCACGAATTACACCAAAAAAGAGCAGAGTTTTCGTCGAATAGACGCAGAACTCTGCTCTTTTGTTTCTCTGATTTAAAACATATTTTCCGGCAGGCAGACATCCTGCTTCGGGACTTTCTCCCACGAGAAATCCGTTATCAGGCTTTCCGGCGTCCGGGGAGCGGGTTCGGGCTGCAAGCCGTAGACATAGGCAAGCTTACCGATGATCTCCTCTGCCGTATATTTGGCGCGGAGATTTTCAAGACTCTGGTCGCCGTCCCGTTTGGAGAGCCGCCGTCCGTCCGGCGCAAGCAGGAGCGGACAGTGAGCGAATTTTGGTGCGGGAAGACCCAGCAAACGATAGAGATAGAGCTGACGTGCCGTCGAGGACAGCAGGTCCGAACCGCGCACGACCTCGGTGACGCCCATCCGGGCGTCGTCGACTACCACCGCCAGCTGATAGGCAAACACACCGTCCGCACGGCGAAGGTAGAAATCGCCGCAGTCCCGGAGCAGATTCTCCCGGTGCTCGCCCATACAGCTGTCCACAAAGACGACCTCTTCGTCCGGCACCTTGAGGCGGTAGGCCGGGGCTTTGTGCTTTCGCTTTTCGGCGACCTCCTCCGGCGTCAGATCCCGGCATGTGCCGGGGTAGATGACATTTCCGTCCGAGGTGTGGGGCGCACTGGCCGCGTGGAGCTGTGCACGGGAGCAGAAGCAGGGATAGACCAAGCCCTGCGCGTCCAGCTTATCATAGCTGGCCTGATAGATGCCGCTGCACTCGCTCTGATAATAAGGCATGTGCTCCCCGCCGTGGCTGCCGCCCTCGTCCCAGACCAGACCCAGCCAGTTCAAATCTTCTTCCAGCAGGTCGGCGTACTTCCGGGGACAGCGTTCAGCATCTAAGTCCTCGATGCGGAGGACGATCTTTCCGCCCTGACTCTTCGCGCTCAGCCATGCAAGCAGGCTGCACGCCAGATTTCCGAGATGCAGCCGTCCGCTGGGACTGGGCGCGAACCGCCCGACGACGCTGCTCACAGACCCAGCTTCCACTCGCCATCTTTCGGCTGGAAGATGGGAGTGTTATAGTATTCAGCGCAGGCCAGAGCCATGTACTCCGCGTCCTTGCAGCTGGCTGTCTCCATCGCGGAGTGCATTGCCAGCTGACCCAGACCGATGTCGACCATCGGCATCAAGATCTGATGACCCAGCAGGTTTCCGAGGGTCGAACCGCCCCGCACATCAGCACGGTTTGCGCAGGTCTGGACGGGAACGCCCGCCTTCTTGCAGATAGCGGCAAAGGCTGCGCCCGTGAAGCCGCTGGTGGTGTAGGTCTGGCGTGCATTGGTCTTGAGCAGAACGCCGCCGCCCATGACGACCGGGTTCTCCGGGTCACTCTTTTCGGGGTGGTTGGGGTGGGTCGCATGGCCGTTGTCGGCACTCAGCAACAGGCTGTTGGTGCAGGCACGGATGCTCTGCTCCCGGGTCACGCCGAGGCTCTCCTCGATGCGTGCCAGCACATCGGACATTAGCGTACCCTGTGCACCCTGACGGCTGGAAGAGCCGACCTCCTCATTGTCGAACATGACCCAGATGTCACCGCGTCCTTCTTCCTCGCCGCGGCCCTGCAGGAAGCCCCAGAGGGTGGTGTAAGCGCACTCAAGATCGTCGATGCGGCCGGACATGAAGTATTCGCCGTTCAGACCCAGACGCTCGGCCTTTTCGCGGGTGCAGAGCACGAGGTCGGAATCCAGAATGTCCTCGGGGGCAACGCCTGCTTCTGCGGCTAAGACCTGACGCAGATTGCCCTCGGCAGAGCCGAAGATGGGCTGCATATCGACCTGCGGATTGTACTTCATGCCGTCGTTGAGGTCACGGTTGAAGTGGATGCAGAGGTTGGGGATGCAGGCCAGTGCACGGTCGGGGTGGATGAGGCGGCTCTCGATGCCCGTCTCGGTCTGGATGAGCAGACGGCCGGCCACGCTCAGCGGGCGATCCATCCAAGTCGGCATGATCATGCCGCCGTAACCCTCGGTCTCCGCCTTGGCAAAAACGTCTCCGGTGCTGTCCAGCTTCTTGACCCGCCAAGTGGGAGAATCGCTGTGGCTGGCCGCTGCGTGCCAGCCCGTCAGCTCGCCCTTCGGCATCCGCCATGCAAGGATGGCCGAACCGTTGCGGGTGGTGTAATACTTGCCGCCGGGGGCAAGCTCCCAAGCTGCACTTTCGGGGCAGTTGATGTAGCCGTTCTCCTCGAGGATCTTTGCGGCGGCGGCGGTGGAATGGAACGCGCTGACGCCTGCATTCAGGAAGTCGAACAGACCTTCAATTGAAAATTTCTGCATCGTGATATCTCCTTTATTGCCCGTTCTGCTCTTGGCAGAGCCGAGGGGCATTTTCTTTTTTGATTCCAGCTTCCTTATTATAGCTTTCTGTGCCGGAAAGGTCAAATTGAAACCCACTGCCCCGCTGGTTTTCCGCTTGAAATTCGTCCTTTGCACGCCGATTGACAACCGACCGGGAGAACAGTATACTAGAATCAGTATCATTGCTTTCTGTTTTTGCCCGGCTCTGCGCCGGAATCCCATAGAAGGAGGATTCGTTATGAATCGCATTCGCATCATCTCCCTCGCACTCTGCGCCGTGCTGCTGACCGGTCTGATGGCTGGCTGCGGCGGTGGCTCGAGCACTACCAACGGCAGCAATGCCGCTTCCAATTCCGCGTCCTCTGCCGCCGCAAGTGAGAGCATCCCCAGCTCCACCACCGAGGCCAACACCTCCGGCCTGCGCCCCAACTTCGACGAGAATTCTCTCTTCTCCATCGAGGGCACGACCGAGGCCTTTGCGCCCTGTCTGGGCTGGGGGCCGGGCGTTTCGGGCTGCTCGCTGAAATCGGTCATCGCGGCATCCTCGCTGCTTCAGTGGGCCGAGGACACCAACCTGTCCCTGAAAACCACCGACGCGATCCGGGACGCCTATAACGAGTGGTACGATTCCCTGTCCAGCCTTGAGCAGGAAAGCTTCGCCGAGGCGTGGCCGATGATCCGGGAGGATGCAAACACCATGCTGTCCGACATCAACAGCATCGCGGGCGTCATCGACGACGCAGGTCTGGACATCTCCGACCTGCCCGGCTGTTCGGAGGAGAATTGGAAGGCGTTGCAGGATGTTCTGGACGACCTCGTTCCCGAGGCACAGGGCGAATATTGAGTTTTAACACAAAAGGAGCAGGTGTCCTAGGACACCT
>CAVJGY010000016.1:0-3941 GCA_963648915.1 Acutalibacteraceae bacterium
GTACAGATATCCAAAATAACAAACAGATTGACAAGGACCGCCAGAGCCATAATAAATATGCCATACCTCGGTTGTATAACGAACGACATTCATGCGTTCGCAACAGGTAGCTTCATAAGTGACGATATCATCCGTAACATCAGGAAGGGAAACGTCGGACACGAAATCTTCCGAAAAGACATTCAGCTGTGAACCTTCGAGTTTCAGAGCTGCATCCTCAATGGAACAATCTAAAATATCAATGCAGTCGAGGTTTGTTTCTGTCATTAAAGCAGAAGCTTTTGGGGTTGCGATAAAGGAGAAAGCAAACAAGAATAAAATGGCGAGTATCAAGGATGTTGTGCGTTTGGCTGTCATAGAGATCATAATTTTCTCACTCCTTTTGGTAGGGCATAAATAAGACGAATAGGCTGTATCACGCTCCTGAGAACAACTATACTATAACACATAAAATGAAATTCGTCAACAATATTATGCAACGAATAGTATTTACGAAGGAAAGGTTTTAAGGTATCTTAGAAGCAATAAAACGGATGGAATGGAAATAGTATGAGTGTATCAGATAATTTGAAGCGCGGCATTACAGAACTATCGTTGTTGTGTCTACTGTCCCAACGCGATATGTATGGTTACGAAATGGTTCAGGCTCTTGCAGAGTATAGCGAGGGAAATTTCCGCTTACAGGAAAGCTCTCTCTATCCGACGTTGTACCGCCTGCAGGATAAAAAGTGCATTTCTGCTCGGCAGGTTTCTGCCGGAAAACGGAGGACGAGGACGTACTATCATCTGGAATCAGATGGAAGAGACTATCTCCAACAAAGCCTACGGGAATATCTTTCGGTGCAGAAAGGATTCTATGGAATTCTGGATAAAACGGGAAATTTGGGGGATGAAGGATGAAAAAAGCTGGATGGACGCAGGAGAAAAAACAGTATTTTCATGAGGTGAGAAGCTGTCTGCGCTGCTCAAGTTCGATTCGCAGACGAATTTTGAAGGAACTAGCACAGATTATCGAGTGCGAGCCGGAACTTTCACGGCAGGATTTAGAAGAGCGTTTTGGAACACCACAGCAATTTTCTGCGAACGTATCAGAAGGAATGGAATCAGAGCAGGTATACCCGAAAAATCTGCGCTGGAGAGCTGCGACGACATTATTTGTGTTGGTTATGGCTTTTGCCGTGGCAATGGGGGTTGTATTCTGGAAAAGCAGACCCAAGGAACAGGTGGGCTATTCGATTTTGATTCTTCGCCCGGAAGATGGAAGCAGCGAGACAATTCATCTCCCGGTATCGCCAATTATAAAATGAAAAACCGCTGTAACGTAAAATTTGCGTTACAGCGGTTTTGTTGTGTGGAGATTTATCAGAAAAGTTTAAGCATTCTCAGCGGTCTGATTGTTGTAGACGGATTCATCCAGCTGGCCTTCGGTGGCGGCGACGAGGGTCGTTGCGGCGGCAGCACCAACGACGTTGGTCGCAGTACGAGCCATATCTGCGATGCTGGAGATCGGCGAAAGCAGGATGATGGCCTCAACGGGCAGGCCGGCAGCGGCAAACAGAGCCGTTGCGGTGATGGTCGCCGTGCCGGGAACGCCGACCGTACCGATGGAGACGACGACGGCCAGAACGACGAGGAAGGCGTACTGCACAGGGGTGTACTCAATGCCCAGCAGGTGGATGGTAAAGACCGCCAGCAGGGTGGGCCAGACGCCCGCGCAGCCCGGCATACCGAGGTTTGCGCCAAGGCTTGCGCCGAAGGAAGCGATGTCCTCGTTGACGCCCAGCTTCTTGGTGAGCTGGTTGACGGTGACGGGGATGGTGCCGACGCTGCTCTGAGAGGTGAATGCGACGGTAGCGGCAGGCCAGACGCCCTTCAGGAAGTTCAGCGGGTTCAGATGGCCGATGAACTTGATGAGCAGGCTCTCGACCACAAAGATCTGGATGGCGCACAGGACGTAAGCCAGAATCAGAACGCTCAGCAGCGGGATGAGGTCGGCCGGAGAAGAGCGGCTGACGGCGCGTGCGATCAGAGAAAGAACAGCATACGGGGTGAAGGAGATGACATAGCTGACGACACGGCCCATCACAACGTCGCCTGCGTCGATGAATTTCTTGAAGGGTGCGACCTCCTCGGGCTTCTTGGTCGCCATCTTGTTGTAGCTGATGGCGACGAGGATGGAGAACACGACGATGGGAACGACCTCACCGTTGACCCAGTGGGAAGCCAGATTGCTGGGGAACAGGCTGATGACGGTGTCCACGAAGGTGGGAACTTCCTTAGCGGTGTAGTCGGTCGCCAGCTCATACTGCACGCCGTGGCCGACGTTGGTGATAAGGCCAGCCACCAGCGTGATGAGGCTTGCGAAGAAGGTGTTCAGCACGAGGAAAAAGACGGTTTTCAGGCCGATGTTCTTCAAGCGCACTGAGTTGCCGAGGTTGGTGATGCTGGAAATGATGCTGAAGATCAGCAGCGGGATGACGACAGCCGAAACGACATGTGCGTAGATCGTGCCGACGGCGGCGACGTAGGTGTGGTGGCCTTTAAAGACCAGACCCACGATCAGGCCAAGACCAACGGCCAGAATGGTACGGATGCCGAAATCGACATGCTTTTTCTTGTGCAGGTAATATAACAGCGCGAAGAATACCGCGCTCAGGGCCAACGCGCCCAGATCCAGAATATCAACGGACATGACCAGATTCCTCCAATTCCAAAACCCATATTGTTCGTATGTTTATCGGGTTGTGAGGTGAAGTATACTCCCTTTGTCGAAAGTTGTCAAGTACAAAAAAGACCGCTGCGGCTTTCCACAGCGGTCTTAGAGAGACAAATTTTACTTTGCGTACTCGATGGCGCGGCTCTCGCGGATGACATTGACCTTGATCTGGCCGGGATAATCGAGGGTATCCTCGATCTTCTTAGCGATGGAACGCGCCAGAATGATGACCTGATCGTCGCTGATGACATCGGGCTTCACCATGATGCGGACCTCACGGCCAGCCTGAACAGCGAATGCCTGCTCGACGCCCTCGAAGCTGGAGGAGATCTCTTCCAGATTTTCCAGACGCTTGACGTAGCTCTCGACGTTCTCACGGCGGGCACCCGGGCGTGCGGCACTGATGGCATCGCAGGCCTGAATGATGAATGCCAGCGGAGTCTTGGGTTCAACATCGCCGTGGTGGGCTTCGATGGCGTGGATGATCTGGGTGTTCTCCTTGTACTTGCGGCAGATGTCGACGCCGATCTGGACATGGCTGCCCTCGATCTCGTGGTCGAGAGCCTTGCCGATGTCATGCAGCAGACCTGCACGGCGTGCCAGCGTGACGTTCACGCCCATCTCGCCCGCCAGCAGACCAGCCAGCCATGCGACTTCCATGCTGTGTGCCAGCGCGTTCTGGCCGAAGCTGGTGCGGTACTTCAGACGGCCAATGAGCTTGATCAGGTCGGGGTGCAGGCCGTGGATGCCCAGCTCCATGACGGCGTGCTCGCCTTCGCGCTTCATCTGCAGCTCGAGGTCGTGGCGGCACTTCTCGACCGTCTCCTCGATGCGTGCCGGGTGGATACGGCCATCGCCGATCAGACGCTCCAGCGTCATCCGGGCGACCTCGCGGCGGGTCTGGTCGAAGGAGGACAGGGTGATGGCCTCCGGGGTATCGTCGATGATAAGGTCAACGCCGGTCGCGGTCTCGAGGGCGCGGATGTTGCGACCCTCACGGCCGATGATGCGGCCCTTCATCTCGTCACTGGGCAGAGGAACGACACTGACGGTCGTCTCGCTGCAATGGTCGGCAGCACAACGGCTGATGGCCTGACCGATGAGGTTGCGGGCAACATTGTCGCAGTTCTCCTTCAGGTCGGTCTCGTAGGCGGCGATGCGGACAGCTTTCTCGTGGGTCAGCTCCTCGTCCACCTTATGCAGCAGCACCTCGCGGGCGTCCTCC
>CAVJGY010000016.1:3951-15974 GCA_963648915.1 Acutalibacteraceae bacterium
CCATCTCTTTGGCACGGATGGCGTCGACCTCAGCCAGATGTGCGTCGGCCTCCTCGTGCTTCTTTTTCAGCTCTTCCTCTCTCCGCTCCAACGCTTCGGTCTTGCGGTCGAGGGCGGTCTCCTTCTGGTCGATGCGGTTCTCCTGACGGGTGATCTCGGCGCGACGCTGCTTGATCTCCTTGTCGGCCTCCGCTTTCTGGGCGTCGACCTCGGCTTTCAGCCGGAAGGCCTCGTCCTTTGCTTCCAGAACGGCTTCTTTGCGCTTTTGGTCTGCGGTCTTGATCGCTTCGTTCACCAGCCGGGTGGCCTCGGCCTCGGCACTGCCGATCTGAGCCTCAGCGGTCTTTTTACGGTTGTTGTAGCCATAAAAATATCCCGCGACACAGCCAACAGCCAGCGCGATCAATGCCGCGATCAGAACGATCGGGGTCATTGTGTTCACTCTCCTTAAAGTTAAAATTCAAATTCAACTAATTCTGGAGACGCTGTTGCGGCCAAGCGCGGGAACAAAGGGTCTATGATACGTTTTTCAACGGAAAAGAGACAACAAAACACAGGCAGAACGGTTTCGCCCGGTCTGCAAGCCTTGATGCAGCTTTTTGATTTACAAGAGAGCCTTATAAAAACGGGCAGATGAAGCCCCATTGAAAGTTGTTCGCAGAACGCCCAGCATACAGCGTCATGAATTCCATACTACTTCTTATATTACGAGAGATTCGGCGGAATGTCAAGTAATCATAACTGATTTTTATAAAAATTCGTTATCATTCCAGATACATCCGGCGCAGACGCATCAGACGTGCCGGGGTCAGGCCGTATTCGGCCTCCAGATAGGCGTCCGCACTGCCGAACTTGGTCCGGATGATGTTCAGCACGAAGGGCACGGACTCCGGGTAGACGCCCGCAATGCCGAGGTAGTGCTCTTTCTGGGCGGGGTCTGCGGCGATCTCATCGGCGTGTTCGGCCCAAATCGCTTCCAACTCGGGACGGCGGCAGAGGTTGGTCTGAAGGAAATCCTTCGTGATGACCTCGTCGGACGCACCCAAAGCGAGAAGGATCAGCATCGCGGCAACGCCCGTCCGGTCTTTTCCGGCCGAGCAGTGGAACAGGATGGGCGTTTCGCCCGCTTCGAGGGCGCGGAATAGCTCCTTGTAGGCCTTGTTGTTGAAGAGCATCTGCTCATACATCGCGTCGGCGACGTTGTGGTCCTCGTCCTTCTTGCCCTTGAGCAGAAGAGCCATGTCCTTGGGCGAGAACGCAATCTCGCTTCCGTCCGGGTGGCAGAGACCGCAGATGCGCACCAGACGCGCGCCGTCCGGCACATAGTCAGGCTGCTCGGCGGCTTCTTTTTCGCTCCGCAGGTCGAGGATGAGCCGCAGGCCCAGCGAGTCGAGGAGCTTCCGGTCGGCGTCGCTGCTCAGCAGGCTAGTCGGGATGCCCCGGAAAATCTGCCCCCATTTGACCGTCTTGCCCTCATTGGCGGCATAGCCGCCCAGCTCACGGAAGTTGTTTCCGCCCTCAAACGGCAGCTGTGTGCCGGGCAGAGGGTGCGACACGGAGGGTACGGGCTTTTCGGCACTGCTGGACAGGACGGGCAGGTTGTAGAAGGGCTTTGCAGGCCGTCCACGGCGGGGCGGCAGGGAAGCCGAGCCGCCCAGAACGTCCATCAGATAGTTTCGGAGCAGGTCGACATAGGCCGAGCTGTGGTCGCGCCGCTGGACGAGGGAGACGCAGAGGGGCGGTAGATCCTCCAATAGAACATCCCGCACCCGGTCCAGTTCCCGCCGTGCACCCGGTTCGTACCGGGTCAGGCAGGTGCAGAGCTGCTCCTGTACCAGATAATACGCCTGATAAAAGCTTGGGCCAATTTCAGCGTCCGGCGCAAATCCGGCGCGGGCGCAGGTGTCCCAGAGCGGCGCAAACAAATCCTGCCGCAGGCTGGGGAGCAAGACACGCTGTCCCCGCAGGTCGGAGAGGGGAACGCTCTCCCGTTCCCAGAACGGGTGGCCGCGCGGCACGAGCAGGCAGGCCGGGTCTGCCCGGAGAGTCGTCCGTGCGAGGACTTTGGCCGCACAGCCCAAGTCCATCACGAGTCCGGCGTCCAGTTCGCCCTGCTCCACGCTGTCGGCGACCGCGTCGTTGTCCAGCAGGCGGAAACGCATCTCGATGTGGGGATACTGCTGCCGGAATTTGTCCAGCTGCGTCTCAAGGCCGGGCAGGTAATCCGGGACGAGTGAGACGCTGATGCCGATGCGGACCGGCTCGGCGGACTGGATTTCAGCGTGGAGTGCCGCCTGCATCTGCTGGAACTGCTCCACCACCGGGGTGGCGTGACGCTGCAGGCTCAGGCCGCGGTCGGTCAGAGACAGCTTGTGGTGCGCGCTGACGAACAGCGGGCCGCAAAGCTCAGCTTCCAGCGCGGTGATGCTCTGGCGCAAGGCCTGACGCGACAAAAAAAGCCGCTGCGCTGCGCGGGTGTAGTTCATCTCTTCGCAGAGTACCAGAAAATAATGCAGTTGGCGGATGTCCATGAGTCCCTCCTGAAATGCGCCTGAAATACGTTTGAGATACTGAGATACAATATAAAGAATACCGCCTTTTTTGCGGAAAGTAAAGCCGATGGAAGCAAAAAACACCGAATCGGGCGGCGTTGGTTCTTGTTGCAGGGAAAAAATTGGAGTATAATGGGGAAAAGCTTTGCAAGCAGGAGGAAACTACAATGAACAAACCCGTATTGGTCGTTATGGCAGCTGGCATGGGAAGCCGCTACGGTGGCATGAAGCAGATCGACCCGGTCGGGCCGAACGGTCAGGTCATCATCGACTATTCGCTCTACGATGCGCACCGCGCAGGCTTCGAGACGGTCGTTTTCGTCATCAAGAAGGAGCTGGAGGAGACCTTCCGCGCCGCCATCGGTGACCGCGTTTCCAAGGCGATGAACGTGAAGTACGCCTTCCAGCAGTTGGAGGAGCTTCCCGAGGGCTTCAGCATCCCGGAGGGCCGCGTCAAGCCGTGGGGGACCTGCCACGCAGTTCTGGCCGCAAAGGACCTCATCGACGGCCCGTTTGCGGTCATCAATGCGGACGACTACTACGGCCCGGAGGCGTTCAAGGTCATCTACGATTACCTCTCGACCCACGAGGACGGCACGGTCTATGATTACTGCATGGTGAGCTATCTGCTGAAAAACACCGTCTCCGAGAACGGCAGCGTCTCCCGCGGCGTCTGCATGGCGAACCCGGACGGCACGCTCCACAGCGTCACCGAGCGCACCCGCATCGAGACCTATGAGAACGGCATCCACTACACCGAGGACGGCGGCGAGAGCTGGAACGACCTGCCCGGCGACACTCCCGTCAGCATGAACCTCTGGGGCTTCACCCACAGCTTCCTCGAGGAGGCCGACCGCCGCTTTGCGGGCTGGTTGACCGAGAATCTGGCAAAGAATCCGCTCAAGTGTGAGTATTTCCTGCCGACCGTCGTCACCGAGCTTATCAATGAACAGAAGGCCGCCGTCAAGCTCCTGAGCAGCCACGATAAGTGGTATGGCGTGACCTACCGCGAGGATAAGCCCTTCGTTGTCGCCGCTATCGATAAGATGACGAAGAACGGACTGTACCCCGAAAATCTGTGGGGCTAAACAAAATCACATGAAAACGCACAAAAGCCTCGGCGTGAGCCGAGGCTTTTGTTATGGAACGATTTACTTTTTATCGGACTTCAGGCGATCCCGGAGGGTGGCGATGGGGGTCTGATTCTCACCGAACTTCATCTTCGGGAAGGCGCGGATCATACGCTTACGGCCGAGGGGCGAATGCTCCTTGAGGAGACGCGCCTGCATCTCGTCGCTGCGCGCCTGCAATTCAGCAGAGAGCTGTTCCAGCTGGAACAGCTCGGCCGTCCGTTCGGCTGTGCCCTTTGCGGCCAGCTTGACGGCATTTGCGGCCTCAGCAGCGTTGAGCTTGGCGTCCTGCGAAGCGCGGCGGGCAGTCTCCATGGCCTCGTCTGCCTTGGCACGCATGGCGGCCAGCGCATCCTTCTGGGACAGCTTGGAGGCCGAATCCCGGGCCTCGGCAGCGGCCAGCTTGAGTTGCAGACGGCTCTCGTCCATCTTCTGGTCGGCGTCGAGGGCGGTGTTGCCGAGAAGGTCGGTCATGGCGTCGCTGATGGCATGGATGCTGTCGCCGACTTTTTCCAGTGTCTCGAGGTCCTGTACCAGACCCTTGGCGGTCACAGCTGTTACCACAAGGTCGGCCGCATAGACGATGTAGAGTAGAATCATCAGGACAAGGCCGACCGTCGGCGGGATGAGCATGAAGATAGAGGCGATGGCGGGATGAACTGCCTTCATCATCACCAGCGTGCCGACGCCCCAGAGCAGGCAGAACTCCAAGCAGATATAGCCGCCGATGTTGAACGGATAATCGCTGTAATCCCACCACCGGGTGTGATAGATTTTGTACAGTGCCCAGCCGCCGACCAGTTCCAGCGCACTGGGTAAGATCACGCCGCCGATGTAGAGCAGCAGTACGCTGTGCTGAAGGGGCGTCAGGGCGAACAGGACGATGATCATGCCGAAGCCGTAGATGGGGCAGACCGGGCCGTTCAGAAAGCCGCGGTTGACGAGTTCGCCCGTCGTGACAGCGGCATAAACGACCTCGACGCACCAGCCAAGGCAGGAATAGATCAGAAAATAGGCGAAAATTTCATAGAGGGAGAATTCGCAGATGGTAGTATCCGTAAAAAAGGATACGACAGCAGACACGGTCAGCACCTCCTATCAGTCCTGTGCAGGCTGTGCCTCTGCATTTGCTTCGGCCTCAGCCTGCGCTGCCAGTTTCTTGAGCACCTTCGGCTCGATCCAAGTCACAGTCTCGTCGCCGGGCAGCTTCCGGGCGATAAGAGCCTTGATCTTGATGCCCATCTCGGTGAACATGCCCTCGTGCTCGGTGCGGATGTTCCACTCCGGCTCGTTCTCGTGAAGGTCGAAGGTCTTCCAAGTGATTTCGTAGCCGGATGCCGGGAAGTACTCGAGGCTGTCACGGAACAGGTCATCGTCGTCGGTCTTGAAGTAAATTTCGCCGCCGTCCTCGAGGAATGCGCGGTACTGGATGAGCTGACGGGGATAGGTCAGGCGGTGCTTGTTGGAGGAGGCATTCTTGCTCCACGGGTTGCAGAAGTTGATGTAGATGCGGCTGACGGTATCCTCCGGCGTGATGACATTATGGATGCGCTCGATGTCCGCGCTCATGATCTTCACGTTGTCGATGGGACGGCCTGCCTCGTTGTAGGCCGCTTCAATTTTCCGCTTGGCGAGGATGAGCACCTTGTCGGTGATGTCGATGCCGAGGTAGTTGTTCTCGGGGTGTGCACAGGCCAGCTGAGAGATGAAGCCGCCCTTGCCGCAGCCCAGCTCAAGGATAAAGGGCTGCTCCGGACGGGCATACTGGGCGCGCCATTTTCCGCCCCAGACAAAGGGGTCATGGACATGAAAATCGCTGGCCATCAGCTCAGCGCGTGCATAGGGCTTGAAACGCATTCTCATAGTATTGTTCTCCTTAAAAGTAGTGCAAAAAGCCTTCCCCTTGAGGGGAAGGTGGTGCGATAGCACCGGATGAGGTGCAAGGCGGAAGATGCCACCTCATCAGTCATTCGCTTCGCTCATGACAGCTTCCCCTCGGAGGGGAAGCCTTTGAGGAATGCGACAACCTCATCAGTCGTAGCGGCACAGCTTCCCTGACAGATGCCGGGTTTGCCGCCGCCGCGCCCATTCAGGGCGGCGTTCAGGGCTTTTGTCAGAGCGCGGACATCACCGTCGGCCTTCGCCAGACAGTAGCCCGTGCCCTTCTCGGTGGGGGTCAGTGCGGCGCACAGACCGTCGGTGGCCTCGCTCAGACGGACGGCCAGCCGATGCAGTCCGTCCGGGTCAAGGCCGGGAACGACCCGGATGGCAGTTTCACCGGGCTGAGTCAGCGCGGCCAGTGCGTCAAAGAGCTGGCTGCACAGTCCAAAATGGGCGAACTTGAGCGCATTATACTCGTCGTATACCCGATGAACGGCGTTTGCCGTCTCGCTGGACTTTGCACTCAGCAGTGCACCGATGTCGGCCTGCCGTCCGCGCATGGCCTGCGCCTCCAACAGGGCGCGCTCGCCGCAAACGATGCTGAGCCGGACGCCGCCCTTGTAATTTTCAGCGGCCAGAATTTTAATTTGTCCGACCTGACCTGTGGTGGCGGTGTGCGTGCCGCAGCAGGCGCAGACATCCGCCCCCGGAATGGTGACGATGCGCACCTGTCCGGCGATCTCTTTTTTGCTCCGGTAGGTCAGCGCGGCCAGCTCCTCGGGGGTGGGGTAGGTGATGACGACCGGGACATCCTGCCAGACGATGCGGTTCGCGGCAAGCTCGGCCTCCCGCAGACCCTCGGCGGAGATGGGGACGCTGGTGTCCATCCGGACGGCCTCCGACCCGATGTGGAAGCCCACATTCTCCGCGCCGAACATGGCGTGCAGGATGCCGGAAAGGATGTGCTCTCCGGTGTGCTGCTGCATCTTGTCGAACCGCCACGCCCAGTCGATCTCTCCAACGACCTCTGCACCGACGGCGGCGCAGCCGGGCAGGGAATCGACCGTGTGCCAGATGACGCCCTCATGCTCGTGGACGTCCAGAACGTGCAGAATCGTGCCGTCCGGGAAGGTCAGCGTGCCTTTGTCGGCGGGCTGACCGCCGCCCTCGGGATAAAAGACCGTCCCGTCCAGCGCGATCTTTCCGCCGCTGGTCTTGCCGTCCGGCTCGACGGCAAGGATGTGACCGTCTGCTTTGGTGCGGAACGCATCCGCTTCGTAGTATTTTTGGGTGGGTTGCATGAAATACCTCTCGTATCCAGAAAACTGCGTTGACATGCAGTATCGATTTTGTACAACCTCTCCGTCAATGCTGGCGCATTGCCACCTCTCCTTGTAGGAGAGGCTTTTCTGCACCATCCAAGGCTCTCCTGTTAGGAGAGCTGTCACCGAAGGTGACTGAGAGGTTGACCGATAAAATAAAGTATACCACGTTTTTTCCCTGTGGAAAATAGTTTGCGGTTATGTTATGATAAGAATTACACTGAGTTCTGGAAAAATCTGTTGAAAGAATCGAGGAACGGAAATAATGCGTGAAAGTGGAATCTTGATGCCCGTGTCCAGTCTGCCCGGCCCGTATGGGATCGGCTGCTTTGGAGCAGAAGCCCTGAAATTTGTGGATTTTCTTGCGGAGGCAGGCCAGAAGATCTGGCAGATCCTCCCGCTGAGTCCCACGGGTTATGGCGACAGCCCCTATCAGAGCTGCTCGGCCTTTGCGGGCAACCCGTATTTCATCGACTTGGACGCCCTGAAAGCCGAGGGTCTGCTGACGGCAGCACAGCTCAAGGCCGAAAAATGGGGCGAAAAGCCGTTGGAGGTCGACTATGGCACGCTGTACACCAGCCGCTATGAAGTTCTGCGGGAGGCCTATGCCGCATGGCGGAAGCAGTGCGTCGACAAGCACGGCTGTGCCATGTACTATCCGGACGATTACTATGCCTTTACGCTGGCGAATGAGAGCTGGCTGGACGATTACGCCCTCTACATGGCTCTGAAAACGGCCAACAAGATGAAGAGCTGGACCGAGTGGCCGCGCGAATACCGCCTGCGGGAGGAGCACGCCCTCAACGCGTTCCGTGCGGAATACGAGGAGGAGATCGGCTTCTGGAAGTTCCTGCAGTATAAATTCGCGACCCAGTGGAAGAAAGTCAAGGACTACGCCAACGAAAAGGGCGTGAAAATCCTCGGCGACATCCCCATCTATGTCTCGGCCGATTCGGTGGATGCGTGGGTCGGCGGCAAGCTGTTCGAGCTGAACCCGGACGGCAGCTTTGCCCGTGTCGCAGGCTGCCCGCCGGATTATTTCTCGGCAGACGGCCAGCTCTGGGGCAACCCGCTGTACAATTGGCCGTATCATAAACAGACCGGATACGCATGGTGGGTCAAACGAGTCCGCCATGCCCTCGGCATCTACGACCTGCTCCGCATCGACCATTTCCGCGGCTTCGATACCTATTGGGCGATCCCGGCGGGCAGTCCCACGGCCAAGACCGGAAAGTGGGAGACTGGCCCTCGGATGGACCTGTTCAACGCCCTGCGGGAGAATCTGGGCGAGCTGCCCATCATCGCGGAGGACTTGGGCGACCTCTGCCAGAGCGTCCGCGACCTGCTGGCCGACAGCACCTTCCCGGGCATGAAGGTCTTGCAGTTCGCCTTTGGCGGCGGCGATAACGAGTATCTGCCCCACAACCACGTCAAGAACTGCGTCATCTACCCGGGCACGCACGACAACACCACCTTGAACTCTTGGTGGGAGAACACCGCATCCGACAAGGAAAAAGCATTTGCAGCGGCTTATTTCCACCTGACGCCCTACAAGCCGACCGCAAAGCAGCTTGCAGCCGTCAAGCCGGACGAGGCACGCACTGCGATGCTCCGTGCGGCTCTTGGCTCGGTGGCCGACCGCGCCATCATCCCGATGTACGATTGGCTGGGTCTGGGCGAGGAAGCCCACCTGAACACCCCGGGCAAGCTGGGCGGAAACTGGACGTGGCGCGCCGCCGCAGGCTTCGAGACCGAAGCATTGGCAAAGGAAATTTTTGCCGAGTGTGCCGTGTATTGTCGTGTCTAACTTTGTCGAAAAGCCGTAAAAGTTTGGCAATCTGCTGAAAATGTAAAAAAATTTCAGGATATTTGTGCGTTTTGCTGGCAAGAACTCCACAGCGGTGGTATAATCTTCCCAGAATCGTGACGTAAGATGGAAAAAACAGTTCACGAACAGCAGTACACCGGGATGGAGAGCGAACGGTGTACGAGATGATGGGGAAAAACGCATGAAAAACGAATGGACTGAGCAGGATCTCCGTCGGTTCGCGGAAGGGGCAAAGCCTGTCTTTGAGGAAGTGACCCTGACCGAAGCCGATGAAGAAGCTGCCCGAAACTGGCAGGATGACGGCCTGATGGTCGACTACGTTCTGCGCAACGGACAGGTGGACTGCGTGCTACATCGCCAGATCTGGGCGGATGAAAAGCTCTGGGATCTGACGATGACCGCACCGCTGGCTGGCAACACTCTGCCCGAGGATCGGATGACCGCCCGGGAGCGGGAGATGTGCCGCGAGGACATGAACCACGACTTCCTGTCCGGCGTGTTCAACCGCCGCTATGCCGAGACGGAGCTTTGCAACAAGCTCGACGAGTTCATGGATGCACACCGCTGTGCAGCCATCGCGGTGGCAAAGATCGACCGCGCCGACGAGCTGCTCGAGGAGCAGGGCGAGGCCGTGATGGATCAGCTGGTCTGCTTTGTGGCGAACCAGTGGAAGAAACACTACGACCGCCCGGAGGAGCGGGTCGTCTGCCGGATGAGCGACACCCTGTTCTTGATCGGCTGTGCCGACAAGACGGGCGAGGAGCTGGCCGCAGAGCTGGAAAAAATCTATGCGGAAATGCCGAAAGAGTGCATCGCTTCGGTCGGCCTGATGCGCCGTGTGCCCTTCACCCAGTCGGTGGGTGTGGCCTCTACCTGTGAGGTGCGCTGCCGCAACTGGGAGGCACTGTATCAGCTGGCCGAACGCCGGATGCACGAGGTGCAGGCCGCAGGCGGCAACGGAGTGTATCAGTTCCAGTAAAATCAAGACGCATAAAAATCCCCCTTTTGGACAAGATAACGCCAAAAGGGGGATTTTTGTATGGAAAACCAGAAAAACGACAACCTGAACATGCTGGAAGCCGTGGTGCAGAACACCGAGATGGGGAAAAGCACCCTCGAGCAGATCGTGCCGATGACGGACGACACCCGCTTCAAAGCCGAGCTGCTCCGTCAGCAGAACATCTATCGTCAGCTGAATCAGGAGGCGCACACGGCCATCGCCGCCTGCGGCGGTACGGCACAGGGACAGAGCACGATGGCAAAGCTGAACACCAAAATGGGCGTCGCAATGAAGACCATGACCGATAAATCGACCCGGAATCTTGCCGAGATGCTGTCCGAGGGGAGCAGTCAGGGCGTCATGGACTGTATCAAGAGCCAAAAGGACTATCCGGACGCTGCGCCCGGTTCCAAGCGGCTGATGCAGAAACTACAGGATTTTGAAGAGGACAACCGCATCAAGCTCGAGCAGTTCTTATAAGCTCTCGACCATCGCCGCCACGATCTTGGTGGCGGTGGCTACATATTCCGCGATGCTGAACTTCTTGACGACCAGAACTTCGTGGCCGTCCTCGTCGGCGTTGTCGCTCATGGCGCGCAGGATGACGTAGGGAACTTCATTCTTGGCCGCGATCTGGCTGACGGCAGCACCCTCCATCTCCACGCAGTCGGGAGCACACTTCTTCTCGATGGCGGCCTTCATCTCGCTGTCACCGACGAACAGGTCGCCTGTGGCGATCTTGCCCGTCAGGGACTTCACGCCGACCGCAGCACAGGCGGCTTCGGCGGCGGCGATCAAAGCGGGGTCGCCCGTGTACTCCTTCAGGAAGGGCGGGTTCTGGCAGATCATGTCCAGCTGTGCGTCGTGATAAAGGACGGTCTTGCCGATGACGACATCACCGATGCCGATCTTCGAGGTCATGTTGCCCGCGATGCCGGAGAAGATGATCTTCTCCGCGCCGTACTTGGTGATGAGAACCTGCGTGGTGGCGGCAGCGTTTGCCTTGCCCATGCCGGCACAGCAGACGACGACCTGCTTGCCTGCCAGCGTGCCCTTGTGGTACTCGACGCCGCCATACGGCTCGACAGTGACGTTCTCGAGCTTAGCGCAGAGCTGGTCGACTTCATCGGGCATTGCGCCCATAATTCCGATAATCATAAATTATAAATCCTTTTCTTAAACATTAAACAGGAACTCGATAACGTCGCCATCCTTCACGACGTACTCCTTGCCCTCGGTGCGCTGCAGACCCTTCGCCTTGACTGCGGCATAGTCGAAGTTGTTGGCCTCGAGGTCGCCATAGCCGATGACGCTGGCGCGGATGAAGCCGCGCTCGAAGTCGCTGTGGATCTTGCCTGCGGCCTGCGGAGCCTTCGTGCCCTTGCGGATGGTCCAAGCGCGGCACTCCTTCTTGCCGTCGGTCAGGAAGGAAATGAGACCCAGCAGGTCATAGCTTGCGGTGATGAGGTTGTCCAGACCGCTGGCCTCAATGCCCATTTCGGCGAGGAAGGCCTTCTTCTCCTCGGGAGAGTAGTCGGCGATGTCCTCCTCAGTCTTGGCGCAGATGGGAATGTAGCGTGCGCCCTCCTCAGCGGCACGAGCGGCCACCAGCGGGACGTACTTGTTGTTCTCGATGCCCTCCATCAGGTCGTCCTCGCCGACGTTGCAGGCGTACAGAACGGGCTTGGAGCTGAGCAGACCCATCTCACGAAGGACGTTCTGCTGCTCGGCGTCGCTCTCGTCGAAATCGAAGCTGCGGGCGGGCTTGCCTGCGCTCAGATGGTCGGCCAACTGCTGCAGCCATGCGGCCTCGGCAGCAGCACCCTTGTTGTTGCCGCTCTTGGCAGCCTTTGCCATGCGGCCTGCACGGTTCTGAACGACCTCGAGGTCGGACAAAATCAGCTCGTAGTCGATGGCGTCGATATCGGAAATGGGGTCGACGGCCTCCGCCTTGGTGACGTCCTCGACGACATGGATGATGTTGTCATCGTCGAAGCAGCGGACGACGTGCACGATGGCGTCGCACTCACGGATGTGGCCGAGGAACTTGTTGCCCAGACCAGCACCCTGACTTGCGCCCTTCACCAGACCGGCGATGTCGACGAACTCGACGATAGCAGGCGTTTTCTTGCTGGTCTGCCAAATTTCAGCCAGCTTGTCCAGACGCTTGTCCGGCACAGCCACGATGCCGGAGTTCGGCTCGATGGTGCAGAACGGATAGTTCGCAGCCTCCGCGTTCTTGGTGGAGGTGATGGCGTTGAACAGAGTGGACTTGCCGACGTTCGGCAGACCGACGATACCTAATTTCAT
>CAVJGY010000017.1:0-14384 GCA_963648915.1 Acutalibacteraceae bacterium
ATTTTCATGTCACGTCTCATCTCTCATAATCTCCAGTACCCTGCACATGGTCGTCACTCCCTTCGTATCCTCTTTGAAATATTTTACCCGTTCGGCCAAGACCGGATACTTCATATCCTTCGGGTCGGTACAGGAAAAATCGTGCATCAGTTTGCCGAGTGCTGTCTCATCTTTGATCTGCGAATTCACATAGATGATATGTGCTTCGTCGCCAAAGGCTTCTCCGGTTTCCTCGATGATGCGATTGATATGGTAAATCGGAAGATTCCGTTTCAACACGTCCCTCTCTTTTGCGTCAGCCATCGGTTCACCTGCTTTCTGCACTCTTTTCACGTTAAGAATACCATAAAAACGTGAATTTTACAAGGCAACGCGTCAATTTCCAATCTGCGAATCTGGCACACAAACTTACAACATGATATACTCTTCTCAAGAAATCAAATTCAGGAAGTCCTTACGAAGATTGAGTTTGGAACACCTCTCAGATATCAGGAGGATTCTTTTATGGCTTATTATCGCCGTATCCGCGACATGCGGGAGGACCACGACTTGACCCAGCGTCAGCTGGCCGCAATCCTGCACATGCCGCAGCCGCAGTACAACCGCTATGAGCAGGGCTTGCGGGACATTCCCACGACCGTCCTCATCCAGCTGGCAGATCTTTACCACACCTCGACCGACTTTCTGCTTGGCCGGACGGAAGACCCCGCACCGCCGAAGGGCATGAGCTTTTCCAACAAATCGCAGCTGTAAAACCCGCACACGCAAAAACCTCCCCCGGTTTTCACCGGAGGAGGTCATTTTTCACTTTATGCAAAACGGATGCTTCCCTGACGTAAGCGGACCGTTTTTATTTCAGATACTTGGAAACGGCGCGGGCGACGATGCCGCCCAGAATGCCGGAAACGAGGAACTCAGCCACGCCCTGCACGCCGACCAGAATGACGACGAACATAAAGGGGTTGGCCGCGCCCTTGAGGGAGACGAGGTTCTGGATGTAATCACAGCCATAGAACGCCAGCACGATATAGCCCATGAAGAACAGGGTGTTCAGTGCCGGAGCGCACATCGCGCTGACGATGTAGCTCCAAGTGCGGGACTTGTCCAGCTTGCTCAGACCTGCAAAGACGAGTCCGGTACACAGACCCATCAGGACGCGCATACCGACGCAGAGAATGAAGGTGTTGACCGGGCTGACCTGGAACAGTGCGCCCGTCATGGCCGATGCGCCGGTGATGGCGTCATAGAAGCTGACTGCACCAAACACGCCGCCCAGAATTGCACCTGCGGCCGGGCCCATCGTGATCGCACCCACGGCGATGGGAAGGGTCAGAAAGCTCATGTAAAGCGGGCCCATAGGCACACTGCCAAGGCCGATGGCCTTCATGACAAGCTCGATGGCGACCAGAAGTGCCAGACGCGTAAGGGTGCGGATATCGTTGTTTTTCATAATTCAGTTTTCCTCCTGCTGCCGTTCCGCCCTAGATGTCGGATACGGCGCAAACCTGCCCGTGATTACGGGTTCTTATAATATGTACTTTGGAATGCTTTGTCAGGGAACTCCAAAGGAAAAATGCGTTATCGGTCACACGGGAAGCGGATGCCTGCCGAACGGCGTGCCACGGTCAGAACGCGGCTGACCGCGATGCTGGTATCCTGCATCCGGCCGCAAAGCTCCTGATCGCCGCTCTCGATGGCGCGGGCAATGACCTCGAACTCCGCCGCCTGACGGGGACGGCTGCCGTTAAGGTTGAAGTGCTCCTCCTTGCCCTCATTGGGGTGGAAGGTCAGGCCGCCGCAGAAATTCGCTGTCGACTTTTGCAGCAGATAGCCCTTTGTGCCCTGAATGACATACCGTGCCGGGGAGGAGCAGTCCTTCGCCGCGATGCTGACGGCCTTGAAGCCGCTGTAGTCCATCGTCAGGATGCCGCTGGTGTCGATGCCGCGCTCGATGTTGGCGGTGTACTTGACCTGATTCGGCTCACCGAACAGGCCGACGATGTAGCTGATGTTGTAGACGTTCAGGTCCATCAGCGCACCGCCTGCACAGGCCGGGTCGAACACCGGGGGCTTCTCGCCAGCGCAGAAGGCATCGTAGCGGCTGGAATACTGGCTGAAATTGCACTGTACCAGCTTGACCGTGCCAATTTTCGGCAGCAGCTCCCGGATCTTATTGTAATTTTCGAGGTACTGCGTGGTAACAGCCTCGAAGAGGAACACTTTCTTGTGACGTGCCAGACCGACCAATGCCTCCGTCTCGGCGGCAGAGGGTGCCATCGGCTTTTCGACGATGACATGACGGCCAGCTTCCAGCGCGACCCGCGCATAGCGGGTGTGCTGCAGATTGGGGACGGCCAGATAGACCACATCGACCCACTGCAGCAGCTCCAGATAGTTGGTGGTGTGCTGCGGGATGCCGTACTGCGCGCAAAGCTCCTCGGCCAGCGGAACGCTCCGCTCGGTGCTGCACAAAGCCTGCACCGTGAAGGGCGAATCCGACCCGGCCAGCCACGGCAGAAACTCCTGCACGATCTTGCCCGTACCCAGAATACCTAATTTCATTCTCTTCTCCCTATTTCTAAAAAAGCCGTTTGGCTTTTAGCCTGCTTTTGCTTCCGTTTCGCGGCGTTCCCGACGCTGCGGATGGGGACGGCGGCCGCGGCGGAAGTTCGGATTCCGCTTCTTGCCGCCGGCAGAGCGGTGCTGTGCGGGTGCATTGAGCTGATAGAGCAGACCCAGACCCTTCATCAGCAGCTCCGGGTCATACACCAGCGGATGATGGCAGAGCGGGGTCACATACTTCGCCAGACCGCCTGTCACGACCAGTGTTGCGGGGCGTCCCAGCTCCGCCTCAATGCGCTCCGTGATGCCGTCCAGCAGGACAGCCGTGCCCAGCACCGAACCGGACAGCATACAGCTTTCGGTATTCACGCCGATGGCACTTTTCGGAGAGGACAGATGTACCTGCGGCAGCTGCGCACAGCGTTCGCCCAGTGCACGAAGTCCGGTCGAAAGTCCCGGGCAGATAACACCGCCCCGGAACACCCGGTTCTCGTCCACGACGTTGAAGGTCGTTGCAGTGCCAAGGTCGACCGTGATGACCGGGAGCGGGAAATTTGCCGCCGCATATGCCGCATCCACCAGACGGTCCTTGCCGACCGAATGGGGGTCAGGGACGCCCATCGTCAGTCCGGTATAAATTTCCGGCGAGACGATGACCGGCTTTTTCCCGGTGTAAAAACGGGCGCACTCAGCCAGTGCCCCGGTGATCTGCGGGACAACGCTTGTCAGGACTGCGCCCTCGAACCGGATGGGACGCTCCGGGTGACGGCGATGGGCGAACACCTTCTCCATTTCGGCGCGGTACTCCGCCGCAGTGCGGGTGCGCACCGTATCCATGTGGGCCACAAAGCATACACGTCCGTCCTTGATGCCCCCGAGGGCGACGGTGGTGTTGCCTATATCAATGGCTAAAATCATAATTCAGGAAACCTTTCGGCCCTCCTTCTGAGGTTGGGTTTTCTTGCGTTCTCTGCATCGTAAGCGCAGTTGAACGCCTGTCATCTAAATTTTGTCAAGCTGTATTTTACCTCATTTTCGGCTGAGATACAAGCCCGGACAAAGATTTTGTTGTGCTGGCGGCGATTTTGGATTATACTTAGAGCATCATCTGCCTCTTTTTGTGGAGGCGCAGGAGGTTTTTGGATGGATCTGAAAGGAAAATGCGTCCTTTTGGGCGTCAGCGGCGGCATTGCCGCCTATAAAATGGCAAACGTCGCCAGTGCGCTGAAAAAGCTGGGCGCGGATGTCGAGGTCATCATGACGAAGAACGCGACCCAGTTCATCACGCCCATCACGTTCGAGACGCTGACCGGGCACAAGTGCATGGTGGACACCTTCGACCGGGACTTTAAGTTTGAGGTCACCCACATTTCGCTGGCAAAAAAGGCCGATGTGATTCTGGTCGCCCCTGCAACGGCCAACGTCATCGCAAAGATGGCTCACGGCATCGCCGACGACATGCTGACAACGGTGGTTCTCGCGGCCAAGTGCCCGAAGCTGGTCTCCCCGGCCATGAACACCGGAATGCTGGAAAATCCCATCACGCAGGACAACCTGAAAACGCTGGAGCACTACGGCTTCACAGTCATCCCGTCCGAGAGCGGCGTACTGGCCTGCAAGGATGTCGGAAGCGGCCGTCTGCCGAAGGAGGACGTCCTTATTGAGTACATCCTGCACACCATCGCCCGCCCGAAGGACCTCGCCGGGCTGAAAATTGCCGTCACCGCCGGGCCGACCCAAGAGCCGCTCGACCCGGTGCGCTACCTGACGAACCACTCCACGGGCAAGATGGGCTATGCCGTCGCCCGTGCCGCCGCCATGCGGGGCGCAGACGTGACCCTCATCCACGGGCCGACCGCTCTGCCTGCGGTGAAGTTTACCGAGGACGTCCCCATCACAACAGCGCAGGACATGTACGATGCTGTCACCAGCCGCTTCGACGAGATGGATGTTCTGGTGATGGCCGCCGCTGTCGCCGACTACCGCCCGGCCAACGTCGCCGACGATAAAATCAAGAAAAAGGACGGAGACATGAGCATTCCTCTCGAGCGCACCTCCGACATTCTCGGCACCATCGGCCCGAAAAAGACCAAGCAGTTCCTCTGCGGTTTCTCGATGGAGACCCGCGACATGCTGGCGAACTCCTCCGCCAAGCTCGAGAAAAAGAACCTCGACATGGTGGTCGCGAACAACCTGAAAGTCTCGGGTGCGGGCTTCGGCGTCGACACCAATGTCGTCACCTTCATCACCCCCGACGGCGCACGGGAGCTTCCGCTCATGAGCAAGGCCGAGGTCGCCGACGCCATCCTTGACGAGATTTTGGCAAGAAGAAATCAATAATCACGCAAAAAGGCGCGGCATCCGGTTTTTCGCTGGATGCCGCGCCTTTGTATGTTTTTTTGTTTTATGCAGATACAGATTCCCGCTTTTTCATCCGGCTAGTGGGGCGGCAGACGACGAGGGCGATAAAAATCAGAAGTGCGGTCAGAGCCAGACTCAGCGGATAGACGGCCATCAAGGTCTGGAAATCCGGGTGCTTCGGGAAGACGAACTGCACCCAGAAAATTCGTGTGCCGCAGACACAGAGGGTCGTCAGTACCGCCGGGATCAGCGAGATGCCGAAGCCGCGCAGGTAGCCGGACATCAACTCATACAGCAGGCTGAAAAGATAGCCGAAGAAGATGGTGGACAGGCGGGTATAGCCCAGCGCGATGACCTCCGGGTCACGGTTGAAGAGGGAGAGCAGAGGATGCCCGAAGTAAAGCACAACGCCCATGACCGTCACCGTAACCAGAATATCCTCCAGCAGGCAGAGCGCGAAGGTCTTGCGGCAGCGGTCGAGCTGACGTGCGCCGTAGTTCTGCCCCACGAAGGTGGTGCAGGCCTGACTGAACGAATTGAAGGTGTAATAGGCGATGACCTCGATGTTGAAGGCCGCACTGGATGCCGCAATGACGACCGTGCCAAGACTGTTGATGGCCGACTGCACGATGATATTGGCAAACGCGAACACCGCGCTTTGGACACCCGCCGGAAGTCCGATTTGGATGATCTTCCGGAAGCTGGCAGGGTCGAACCGCAGTGCATGGCGCGTCACCTGAATCGCCGCGTCCGTGTGGGTCAGGCGATACAGAAGGATCAGCGAGCTGACCGCGTTGGAGATGACGGTCGCAATGGCGACACCGTTGACCGTCATTTTGAGGACGATGACAAAGAACAGGTTGAGCAGAAAATTCAGGATGCCCGCAAAGGTCAGCGCGGCAAGCGGCGTCCGGGTGTCACCCACACTGCGAAAGACCGCCGCCTCGAAGTTGTAGAGAAAAATCACCGGCAGTCCCAGCAGATAAATGCGGAGATAGAGCAGAGCGAACGGGAATACATCCTCCGGGACGTTCAGCATCCCGAGGAGCGGGCCGGCGACGGCTTCCCCCAGCAGTGCGACCAGAACGCCGCCGATGACCGCCATCAGGACAGCGGTATGGACGGCACGCTTGACCGTTTCCTTGTCGTCCCGTCCGATGGCCGTCGCAATGACGACATTCGCACCCAGTGCGATACCGATAAAGAGGTTCAAAATCAGGCCCGTGATGGGGCTGTTCGCGCCGACCGCCGCGACTGCGACCGTGCTGTTTGACCCGGTAAAGCTGCCAACCACGGCGACGTCCGAGGCGTTGAAGAGCTGTTCCAGAATGGCCGTTGCCGCCACCGGGAGTGCGAACTGCGGAATTTTATTCCAAAGCGGACCATGCAATAGGTCGATTTTTGTCTGTGACATGGTGTCTCCTCCTTTGTCGGACATCAGTATACTGCTTTCTTCTTGCAATCGCAAATACTTCTAAGCTATTGCTTATCATAGCTTTTAGATATGATAATTCAGGCCATGACAGCAAAAAATGACATCGAACTGTGACAGTCCGATGTCATTTTGCTTTTTGTTATGCGTTCCGGCCTTCCTCGAGCCACCAGAGGGCGTACTGGGCGTAGAGAGCCGTTCCGTGAACCAGTGCACTCTCGCCGATGTCGAAACCGTCGTTGTGGTGCGGCAGTCCGGTGTTCGGCTGGGCGAGGTCGTGCGTACCGAGGTACGCATAGACACCGGGCACGAACTGTTGGAACTCGGCGAAGTTGTCGCCGCCCAGCGAGACGGGGCGGTTCGGACAGACGGTCACGCCGGGAAGCTGCTTAGCCTGCGCCGTGACCTCCTCGCAGATGTCCGCCGGGTTGATGAGGGGCGGGGTGTAATCCACCCACTCAGCCTCGGCCGTACCGCCGTAGAGGAGAGCCGTCTGCTGTGCCAGTGCGGTGATCTGCTGCTGGATGGAGGCCCGGGTCTCGGGAGTCAGGGTGCGGGTCGTGCCCTCAATGACGGCCTCGCCCGCGACGATGTTGTACGCCGTGCCCGCCACGAGTTTTCCGATGCCGATGATGAGCGGCTCGGTCGGCGAGTGGAGACGGGTCGCCAAGGCCTGCGCCGCGACAACGATCTGGCTTGCGATGTAGAGGGCGTCCGCGCCCTTCTGGGGTGTGGAAACGTGGGCATTGACACCGTGGACGGTGATTTTAAAGTAATCGACCGCCGCGTTGTTCGGGCCGGGGGTGATGCCAATTGTACCGACCGGGAGGTCAGAGGCCGCATGGAGGCCGAAGGCACGCTCTGCGCCGTCCAGCAGACCGTCCCGGATGAATTCCTTCGCGCCTGCGCCCACTTCCTCAGCGGGCTGGAAGAAGAAGCGGATCGTGCCGCCGAAGTTGGCCTTCTCTGCGGCTAAAATCTGCGCCGCACCCAGCAGGCAGGCTGCATGGGAATCGTGACCGCAGGCGTGCATGACGCCGACATTCTGGGACTTGTAGACCGTCTCATGGGTCTCGGTGACGGGCAGAGCGTCGATGTCTGCGCGGAGAACGATGACACCATCGCCGGGCTTCTCGCCCTTCAGCTCTGCATAAATGCCCGTTTCGCCGCAGCGTTTGTGCGGGATGCTGAGCTTGTCCAGCTCCTCTTCAATGCGCTGTGCGGTCCGGAACTCATGAAGGCTGACCTCCGGATGGGAGTGGAACTCCCGCCGCATCGAGATGATATATTCTTCCTGTGCTTTTGCCTGCTCTGCGACTGACATTCCGCGTCACCCCTCTTTCCGAATCCCAATTACTGCCATGCAGGGATGTATGCACCCTTGTAGACGTCTGCGATGACCTGTGCGACCTCGTCGCTGTGGAAGTAGTCGACGACCTTCTTGTACAGCTCGTTGTCCTTATCGGCGGTACGAGCGACGATGACGTTGATGTAGGGGTTGTCGCTGCCCTCCGCAACGCTCTCGAGGAAGATGGAGTCCTCGGTCGGGTTGAAGCCGTTGTCGACGGCATGACCGCCGTTGATGACAGCAGCAGCAACGTCGGGCAGCAGAGCGGCCGTGCCAGCAGCCTCGACCTCGATGAACTGGATGTTCTTGGGGTTGTCGGTGATGTCGCCGACTTCCGGGGTGTAGCCTGCAGCCGGGTCAACGGTGATGACGCCGCCGGCCTCCAGCAGCTTCAGAGCGCGGCCGCCGTTGGTGGCGTCGCTGGGGATGGCGATGGAGTCGCCGTCTTTCAGCTCATCCAGAGAGGTGATCTTATCGGAGTACACGCCCAGAGGTGCGATGATGCTCTCGCCGATGACAGTCAGGTCAAGGCCCTTATCGGCAATCTCGTTGTTCAGGTATGCGTAGTGCTGGAAGGCGTTCAGGTCGATCTCGCCGTCTGCAAGAGCCTGATTCGGCTGGGTGTAGTCGGAGAACTTGACCAGCTCCAGCGTCACACCCTCATCGGCCAGACGGTTGATGACCGGAGTCCAGTACTCGTTGTTCTCGCCCACGACGCCCAGACGGATGGTGGTCTGTGCGGCAGAAGCAGCCTCACTGCCGGAAGCGGCAGTGCTGGATGCAGTGGAAGCAGCGGTGGAGCTGCTCGAGCCGCCGCATGCGGCCAGTGCCAGTGCTGCAGTGCCAGCTGCGGCGATCTTCAGGAATTGGTTGCGGGAAATTTTCAGTTCGGTTTTCATAGCTTTTCTACTCCTCTATTTTTCTTGTTCTATTCAAAGGTTTGTGGATTGTTTTAATGAGTGGTCTTGCGCTCGAGCCAAGTGCCGAACGCCTGGATCAGGCTGATAGCGACCAGCAGAATCAGAACGGTCACATAGGTCACGTCGACCTGATTGCGCTGATGGCCATACCGGATGGCGAAATCGCCCAGACCGCCGCCGCCGACTGCGCCAGCCATTGCGGTAAGACCCACAAGGCTGATAATGGTGATGGTCGTACCGCGGGACAGAGCCGGGATGGACTCTTTCAGGTAGATGCGGTAGATGATCTCCCACGGAGTCGAGCCCATGGATTCGGCGGCTTCGATGAGTCCCGGGTCAAGCTGTGCCAGCGCGCTTTCGACTTGGCGGGCATAGAACGGGACGGTGCCGAACACCAGCGGTAAAATTGCACCCTTCGTGCCGATGGCCGTACCCACCACAAAGCGGGTGAACGGAATCAGTGCGGTCAGCAGGATGACGAAGGGGATGGAGCGGAACAGGTTGATGAGCTTGTCCAGCACATTGTAGACGACGGCATTCTGAAGGATGCCGCCCTTTTTCGTGACGGTGAGGGTCACGCCGATGATGAGTCCGAACACGAAGGCGATGATGCCCGACACACCCACCATGTAGAGGGTCTGCTGACAGCTCTCCCAAAGCTCTCCGCTCTTGTTCAGGACATTCGGCATCAGCTGTTCAAGAATTGCCATCGCGTATCACCTCGACTTTCACGTTTTTGCTCAGCAGCCACTCGATGGCGGCGTTCATCTCGTCGGCCTTGCCGCTGAGAATCGCGACCAGACCGCCCAGCGGTGCGCCTTGGATCAATTCGATCTGGCTGTAAATGATGTTGACATTCAGGTGGAAGGTGCGGGAAATTTCCGACACCAGAGCTTCGGAGACGTTTTTCTCCCGATAGGACAGACGCACCAGCTTCTCGCCCGGCTTGATCTGCACGGTTTCCGCATCGCTTTCGAGCAGCTCGTTGATGCGGTAGAGGTTGGAGGTCGGACGGATGAACTCCTTGGTGATGGGCTGCTTCGGCTCAGCGAAGATGGAGAACACATCGCCTTCCTCGACGACCTTGCCCGACTCCATGACGGCCACCCGGCCGCAGATCTCCTTGACGGCCTCCATCTGGTGGGTGATGAGCACGACCGTGATGCCGAGCTGCTGATTCAGCCGCTTGAGCAGCTGTAAGATCGAGTGGGTGGTCTGCGGGTCGAGTGCGCTGGTGGCCTCGTCGCAGAGAAGGACGGTGGGGTTGTTCGCCAGAGCGCGGGCAATGGCGACGCGCTGCTTCTGTCCGCCGGACAGCTGGCTGGGATAAGCGTTTTCCTTTTCGCTCATGTCCACCAGTGCCAGCAGCTCCCGCACCTTTTTCGCAATTTCGGCCTTCGACAGGCCGCTGCCCTTGAGCGGGTAGGCGATGTTGCCGAACACGGTGCGGGACGGCAGCAGGTTGAAGTGCTGGAAGATCATGCCGATCTTCTTCCGTGCCTGCCGGAGCTGCGCTTCACTGAGTGCGGTCAGCTCCTTGTCGTCCACAAAGACCTTGCCCTCGGTCGGGCGTTCCAACAGGTTGATACAGCGTACCAGCGTGGACTTGCCTGCGCCGGAAAAGCCGATGATGCCGTAAATTTCGCCGTCCTGAATCGTCAGGGAGACGTCCTTCACCGCTTCCACGCTGGCCGAACCGCTGTGGAACGTCTTGGTGATATGTTCCAGCTGAATCATAAATTTCCGTCCTTTTCTGAGGTATAAAAAAATCCGGGAAGCGTTTTCTGCTCCCGGACACGGTCGTTCAAACTTGTTCCCGTCAGACGCGCTCTGGCTCCTTTGAGCCGCGCAGCATCCGCATCGCAGAACCGTTCCAGACGCATGTCCGGGAGCTGGGCATTCGCTCTGCGCAGGTCATAGAGACAAAAGAAATGCTGCAAGCCATCTGACGTTCCCCCTTGGTGTTTTCTATCAACCTACCAACTTCGTAGGTGATGGCTGTATTATATTCCCACTTCCCCATAAAGTCAATAGGTTTTACGTTTTGAGTGGCGATTTCAGCTTTTTGGACAGCATGTCCTCATTAAAAAAAAAAAAACTGGGAAGATTGATATTTTCGCGCAGAAAAAAGAGCCGCTGTGCCAACACACAGCAGCTCTTGGAAAGCCAAATTTGATTTAGTTGTTCTCGGCCACCATCATCTTGCTGGCCTTGTAGATGTCGCCGCAGCCCAGCGTGATGACGAGGTCACCCTCTTTTGCGTTCTGCTTGACCCACTCAGCCGCAGCCTCGAGGCTGTCGACCAGAACCGAGTTCGGGATCTGTGCCGCCAGCTTTGCGCTGGTGATGGAGGGGTCGTTCGGCTCACGGCTGCCCATGATGGGGGTGATGACCGTGATGTCGGGGATCTTCAGGACGTCCACAAAGTCGTTGAACAGCATCTTGGTGCGGCTGTATGTAAACGGCTGATGTACGGCAATGACCCGCTTGTAGCCCAGCTCCTTGGCGGTGTTCAGGGTCGCGCGAAGCTCGGTCGGGTGGTGTGCGTAGTCGTCGACGACGACCGCACCGTTGCACTCGCCGTAGACCTCAAAGCGGCGGCCTGCGCCCTTGAAGCTTGCAGCGGCCTCTGCGCACTGCTCGACAGTCAGGCCGATGAAGCGGCAGACAGCGCACATTGCCAGCGCGTTGTAGATATTGTGACGACCCGGCACAGCCAGACGGATGTGTCCGGTGACCTTGCTCCACTCCTTGAGGTCGAACTCAAAGAAGCCGGGCTTATACTCCTGCACATTGATCGCCTGATAGTCGCCGTCGTTCTCGATGCCGAAGGTACGGACACGGCGGTCGAGGGTGTACATGACATCCATCGTGTTCTTGTCGTCCGCGTTGGCGAAGATCATGAACTGGGTCATCAGAGCAAAACGCTTGAAGGCGAATTTCAGTTCGCCCATGCTGCCGTAGTAGTCCAGATGATCGTTATCAATGTTCAGGACGACCGACAGGTACGGGGTCAGCTTGAGGAAGGTCTCTGCGAACTCGCAGGCCTCGATGACGATATCGTCGCCCTTACCTGCCTTGCCGTAGCCGTTGATGAGGGGCAGCTTGCCGCCGATGACGGCAGAGGGGTCTTTGCCGGCCAGTTCCAGTGCGGTGGTGATCATCGAGGTGGTCGTGGTCTTGCCGTGCGTACCGGAAACGCAGATGCTCTCCTTGTACAGGCGGCTGACATAGCCCAGCAGGACACTGCGCTCGATGGTCGGGATGCCGTAGGAAGCCGCTGCATTCAGCTCGACATTATCCTTTGCGATGGCGGCAGAATAAACGACCATATCCGTTCCGATCACGTTGTCCGCGCTGTGGCCGAGCGTAACTTTAACGCCCATCTCCCGCTCGTAGCGGATGATGCTGCCGTCCAGCACATCACTGCCGGAGATCTCGTAGCCCTTCGCGGCGAGGATCTGGATCAGGGGATACATTCCGCTGCCGCCGCAGCCGATGAAGTGGATCTTCTTTACGTTGTCCAGCAAATGCTGGGTGTAATCGGTGTACATGAACATATAAGGCAACCTCCAATAAGTAAAACAGCCGTTGACCGTGCTGTATCCATGCTCGTATTCAGGGTGACACCTATTATTATATAATTTTTGGGCGATAAAATAAACACTTCCGAGCGAATTTTCGGAAAGAACTATAATTTGCGCCCTTCTTTTGTGACAACTGTACAGAACGAAGGGCAAAAATCCGTGCAAATCGGCACTTCATAAAAGATTTACATTTTGTTCGGGAAATATAGCTAACAATTTTGAACTTTTTGTGATATGATATTCTTGAATATTTTGGAAAATCTGCCGCCCCAGTCTGCGGCGTGAAAAGATGAGAACCCCATTGAACATCAAAATCACCGCCGACAGCACATGTGACCTGTCCGAAGAGCTGCTCCGGCAATGGAATATTTCGCTGATGCCCATGCACATCCTGATGGGCGGCGAAAGCTATCTGGACGGCGTGACCGTCCATCCCGCCGATGTCTTTGCCCACGTCAAAAACGGCGGTCAGACCCCAAAATCCGCCGCCGCGAATCTGGTGGAGTACACCGATTTCTTCGCCCCCTTTGCGAAGGAATACGATGCGGTCATCCACATCACGGTCGGCTCGAAATTCTCGTCCTGCTTCCAGAACGCCCGGCTTGCCTCGCAGGAATTCGAGAACGTCTCAGTCGTGGACATCGAAAACATCTGCACCGGACAGGGCTACTTGGTCCTGCGCGCCGCGAAATGGGCGGCGGACGGCCTGTCCCCCAAAAACATCTGTATGCGCTTACAGAACCTTGCGAAGCGGGTCGAACTGAGCTTCGTCCTGAACCAGCTGGATTTCATGGCAAAGAGCGGCCGCTGCTCCGGCGTTCTGGCCTTTGGCGCAAATATTCTCGGCATCAAGCCTAGCCTCGCCGTCATCGACGGAGAGCTGAAGGTCGTGAAGAAATATCGCGGCAGTCTCCCCATCTGCGTTGGCAAGTACATCACCGACCAGCTGGATGGACGGGATGACATCGACAACACGATGGTCTTTATCTCCTCCTGTGAGCCGAAACCCGGCTGTATGGACGCCATCAAAGCCGGCCTCCGCAAATACGGCAAGTTTGAAAATATCATTGAAACGGATATCGGTACGACCATCGGCGGCTACTCCGGCCCGGGCACGATCGGCATCGTCTTTGCAAAAAAGGCGTAACAGCATATAAAATATAGCGGCCTCACGACGTTGGAAATCCAACGCGGCGAGGCCGCTTTTTGTGTTTTATTTCTTTTTATCAACCAGTTTTTGATATAGCTTCATTAGTTCAGCAACACAGGCACTTTCGCTCGTTCTGGCTTCTGTACCTCTTACAAAACCATAGGCGTCCATAACCGCCCGGTCATTCTGTTGGTGAGCCGTTCTGAGTTCTTTCGGCATGGTAACTTCATCATATAAATCTGCAAGACTTGACTCCGGATACAGTGCCCGTGCATCTAAAATCGCCTGAGCTGTTTGCTCGATCCTTGCTTTCTGAGCTTCGGTCGGAGCAGGCCAAGGGAAGTTGTTGTAAACAACATCTTTTGAATAACGATATCTCATTTCCAACCGTCCACATACTGTACGAACCCAAGCCATGTGAATATTAGATGTTAGAATACCGAAATGATAAATTCCCGCATTTGGAATAAATAAAACAGCATTTGTTACAATTTTGCTATCATCGATAAAACCCATCGGTATATACTTTCTATTTTCACTCGAATGACATGGAATCACAATTGCAGTTGACGGATTGTTTGTTTCTCTAAATGTTGCTGGTGTTAATGCAAGTTTTTGCGCCCCACTATCTGGGCTTTCCTCGCGTACTTTCTGTACCCTGCGTACACGCTCCATAACAAGCGGCATATTTCTTAACGCTTTCGGTGAAACATTTTTCAACCAAAGACACCATCGCAAGTCCCCGTTAATAAACTCTTTTGCTCCGATCAACTGTTTTATATAGGGACGTGCATTTGGTTCAACCTTCAAAAAATCTTCAAGTTCAGCATTTTCAATAATTAAATTTCCACCATCAACGGGTTTATTTCCATATACCATCTTCGGCACAGAAAGAATCGGCGTACTCCGACTGCTGATAAATATATCCGGCGCGTCCATTAAATAAGCATTGATGTGTTTTACTTCTCGCACTCTATCTTCAACGTAAAGGCGAAGTTTTTGCGGGGGGGGGTAGTATTTGAGA
>CAVJGY010000018.1:0-14201 GCA_963648915.1 Acutalibacteraceae bacterium
ACTGTCAAGAGAACAGTCTCAGATAAATTATGAATTTTCTGTGAGTTCTGCCTCGGCCAGAGCTTCGGGGTTGCTCAGGGGAAGCTCTGTATCGGTCGGCTCGTCTTGTCCGCTCTCCTGCGCTTCGATGACCGAGCGCAGAAGCTCCGGCTTGTTCGTCACGATGACCTCCGGCTGCATTTTCAGCAGACTCCGCAGCTCCCGGCGGTTCTCCTCGAACATCGGCCACGGGGCAGGGGTGAAGCCCATCTCCTTGATTTTAGAAACGAGCTTGGTGTCCCGGAAGCAGCCGTAGTAGGTCGGCCCGATATAGTCGATGGGGAAATCGAACTGGGAGACATAGGATGGGATGTCGATTTGGTAGAAGTAGTCCTGCAGGATCTCCAGCAGGTTCTTTCCTGGGAAGTTGGAGCACATCGCCAGAAAACGGTCGCGCAGGTATTGGTAGACCGGGCCGTTCTCGCCGTCCAGCTCGTCCGGACTCTGCGCCAGAGCAAGCGTCTCGTGCAGCGTTCTCGGCTCAGAGAGCTTTTCCAGCAGCGGGTCGCCGTTCGTCAAACCCAGATCTTCCCAGAGAGACGGGGGCGGGAAGTGGGTCGACTCCATATTTAAAAAGAGGGCGGCAGTCTTCATCTGGGGCATCCGCTCCTTGACCTGACGGAGCAGGTCGTACTGGAACGAGGTGATGACCGTGTTCTCGACACAGCCCATGTTCTCTACGGTGTCCAGCACCCGCTCGACGAAATCCTTGTCCCGGTCGAAGTAGGGCTTCAGCTCGATGTGGATCATCTTCATGTCCCGGCCGATTTCGAGAACCTCTTCGAGGGTCGGAATTCTCTCGCCCGCGTAGTCCGGGCTTTTCCAGCTTCCGAAATCCAGCTGACGCAGGGTGTCGAAGTCGGTGTTGAAGATGTCGTAGTGGGCGGTGGAAACGCGGTCGGTGATAAAATCGTGTGCAATGACAAGCTTCTTGTCCTTCGTCATCTGGACGTCCATCTCGATGCCGTCCGCACCAAGAGCCTTGGCGGTACGAAAGGAAACAAGGGTGTTTTCGGGTGCGAGTGCAGACGCACCCCGGTGTGCAACGATGAGTGGACGCATGGCGTTTTGAACTCCTTTTTAAACGGGTGAAGGGAATTAAGAGAAGCATACCGTCTTTCGGCAGATTCGTCAACCGTTTTCCCGAAAAGTGGTGCAGGTTTCACAAATGAACCGCCGGCAGCAGGCGGCTGTTCCAAGGGACGAAAAAGGGCGGAAAGTATGACTATTCTAGTCAAAATGACGAAAAATGCCCTTGTTTTTTTGCAATTTTCACGAGAAAAACCGAAAAAGTGGCCTGTTTTCCTCTCATTCTGTTTCTTTCAAAGCGGCGGAAACTGTGATAAGATAAATGGGTAAGGTAAAGCGGCAGAGCCGTTAAAAAACAACTTCTAAGGGAAAATGGAGAGTTTGCTATGACAGAGTTCAAGCCCATCAAGGAAGGTAAAGTCCGCGAGATCTACGACAATGGCGACAGCCTCATCATGGTCGCGACCGACCGCATTTCGGCATTCGATGTCATTCTGAAAAACAAAGTCACCAATAAAGGCAAAGTTCTGACTCAAATGAGCAAGTTCTGGTTCGACTACACCAAGGACGTCATCCCCAACGACCTCATCAGCGTCGACAACAAGGACATGCCCGAGTTCTTCCAGCAGCCCCAGTTCGAGGGCAAGTGCACCATGTGCCGCAAGCTGACGATGCTGCCCATCGAGTGCATCGTCCGCGGCTACATCACCGGAAGCGGCTGGGCAAGCTACAAGGAGAACGGCACGGTCTGCGGCATCAAGCTGCCCGAAGGCCTGAAGGAATCCGAGAAGCTGCCCGAGCCCATCTACACTCCGTCCACCAAGGCTGAGATCGGCGACCACGACGAGAACATCTCCTTTGAAAAGAGCATCGAAGTGCTGGAGAAGCTCTTCCCGGGCAAGGGCGAGGAGTACGCGACCAAGCTGCGCGACAACACCATCGCTCTGTATAAGAAGTGCGCCGAGTATGCCCTGAGCCGCGGCATCATCATCGCTGATACCAAGTTCGAGTTCGGTCTGGACGAGAACGGAAATGTCGTTCTGGGCGATGAAGTCCTGACTCCGGATTCCTCCCGCTTCTGGCCGCTGGAGGGCTACGAGGCAGGCCACGGCCAGCCCGCTTTCGATAAGCAGTTCGTCCGTGACTGGCTGAAGGCCAACCCCGACAGCAACTATGACCTCCCGCAGGATGTCATCGACAAGACCATCGCCAAGTATCTCGAGGCTTATGAGATGCTGACGGGCAAGACTCTGTAAGAGAAAACAGACGCTTTTCAACATTGCGGCGTCCGCTTGTGGAAAAACCATGAGCGGACGCCGCTGTTTTTCGACAAAAAGCTTGACCCGCCGCATTTTCATGATACAATTACTCTGGATTTATCTGCGGCGAAAGGAAAACGACCATGAAAGAAAAGCTCCTGAACTATGGCGTAAAGTATGCCATCATCACCCTGAGTATCACCATCATGTCGATCGGTGTTTACTTCTTCAAGTTCCCGAACAACTTCGTTTTCGGCGGCGTCACCGGTATGGCGGCTCTGGCGGCCAAGCTGACCCCGCTGTCGGCCTCGGCGTTCTCGTCGGCGGCGAACACCCTGCTTCTGGTCGTGGGCTTCATCTTTCTGGGAAAGGAATTCGCCCTCAATACCGGCTACGCGACCCTTCTGATGTCGCTGGAACTGATGGTGCTGGAAAAGATCGTCCCCATCTCCGGCCCGCTGTCCGACCAGCCCATGCTCGATCTGGTCTTTGCCATCGCCCTTCCCGCCATCGCGTCGGCTCTTCTCTTTAATGTGGGCGCGTCCTCGGGCGGCACGGACGTCATCGCCCTCATCGTGGAAAAGTACACCCACCTGCACAACATCGCGGCGGCACTGTTTCTGACCGACCTGTTCATGGTCGTGGCGGCCTGCTTCGTGTTCGACCTCTACACCGCACTGTACTCCTTCGTCGGTCTGACCGTCAAATCCCTTGTCATTGATGCAGTCCTCGAAAAGATCAAGATGTGCAAGGCGATCCTCATCATCTGCGACGATAAAGAGCCCATCTGCGATTTCGTCATGAAAAAGCTGGTGCGCGGCGCGACCTATACGCCCTGCTTCGGTGCGTATACCGATAAGCCCCACTACATGATCTATACCACCCTCACCAACCGCGAGGCCGGACAGCTGCAGGAATTCATCCATGAGCAGCACCTCAACGCCTTTATCTCGATGCTCAGCACCACCGAGGTCTTTGGTAAGGGCTTCAATCACACATAAACTAAAGAATTGAACAGCAGTCAGTCGGGAGTGTTTGAAAGAATGCTCCCGGCTTTTTTCATGCCTATCCATTCTTCTGGGGAATGGTTCGGAATCGTATTTTGCGATTTTACAAAAGGTGTTTTCTGGGCTATGATAGTAACAGAAGCAGACCCGAAATCGGCCGGAAGGCCGACCGGAGGGAAAGCGAATGTGGTAGGCCGGCAATCATGCAAAAATGGAATATCTCTTGTGTACAAGCGATTTTTTGTGGTTTTCTTAACGAATATTAAGATGCCTGCTATGCCTTTTGTAAGGTTGCTGGACTATCATAGAATCATCAAGAGCGGCGTGAGAGCCGCGAACGGTATAATAAGAAGTGTAAGATCCACCAAGGAGGAAAAAGCATGGAGATCAAGAAGGCAGCCACGGCTGGAACTCTGGAATCCAGCGACTGCATGGTGACCGTCGAGCCCGGCGAGGGCAAGGTCGATTTCTCGCTGGAGAGCTCTGTCATCAATCAGTACGGCAACCAGATCCGCAAGGTGACTCTGGAGACCCTGAAGAATCTGGACATCAACGATGTCCGGATCACCATCGTGGACAAGGGCGCACTGGACTGCACCCTGAAAGCACGCATCGAGGGCGCAGTTTACCGCTCCGTCGATCAGTATGAGAACCTGCCCTGGGGAGGTGCGATCAAATGATTAACCCGAACAAGAAACGCCTGCGCCGCACGATGATGTTCCTGAACGCGCAGAAGCCCGGCCTGATCAAAGATCCGTACATTTATAAGGCAGACTCCATTATGCTGGACCTCGAGGACGCTGTCGCTGAGAACCAGAAGGACGTCGCCCGCTTCAGCCTGTACCATGCACTGCGCACCATCGACTATCGTGGCTGCGAGCGCGTCGTCCGTATCAACGGCCTCGACACCCCGTACTGGCGTGAGGACATCCGTGCAGCGGTCGCTGGCGGCTGCGATTCCATTCGTATCCCCAAGACCGAGCACGCAAAGGATGTTCAGATCGTTGCTGATGCCATCGCTGAGGACGAGAAGACCTATGGCCGTCCCGAGGGCGATGTCCTGATCATCGCTGCTCTGGAGTCTGCACGCGGCGTCATGAACGCACTGGAAATCTGCGAGTCCAACGAGCGTCTGTTCGGCATCGCACTGTCCGGCGGCGACTACACCAAGGATCTGCAGACCCACATCACCGGCACCGGCATCGAGCTGATGGGTGCTCGTCAGCAGATGATCATCGCAGCCCGCGCCGCTGGCGTGCAGTGCTTCGATACCGTCTACACCGACCTGAAGGATATGGAGGGCTTCCGCAAGGATGTCGAGAATATCCACCTGATGGGCTTCGACGGCAAATCCATCATCAACCCGCGCCAGATCAACATCGTTCACGAGATCTTCACCCCGACCCAGAAGGACATCATCTTCGCTGAGAAGGTCGTCAAGGAGATTGACTCCAAGAAAGCTCTGGGCATCGGCGTCTTTACCGTTGACGGCAAGATGATCGACATCGCCTTCTACGACGGTGCAAAGCGCACCATCGACCTCGCAAAGGCATCCGGCGTGTATAAGGGGGATTTGTAATTATGTTGAATGCAGTCGGCAGAGAGATTCCCGAAGAGATCCTTGAGCGCACCGGCAAAGAGGTCTTTCAGGGCAATAACTATAAGAATGGCAAGGCCTTCAAGAAGGCTGGCCCGTCCGTCACTCCCGTGATGAAGAATGACCACGACAAGATGGTCGAGAACATCCACGAGGCACTGGTGAAGTGCAACGCACATGACGGTATGACGATCTCCTTCCACCATCACTTCCGTGAGGGCGACCTCGTGGTCTGCATGGTCATGGAAGAGATCCACAAGATGGGCATCAAGAACATCACCCTGAGCGCAAGCTCTCTGGGCAAGGCTCATGATGCTCTCGTCCCGATGATCGAGGACGGCACCATCGTCAACATCGAGTCCTCCGGTGTCCGCGGCAAGATCGGCGATGCCATCTCCCACGGCAAACTGAAGGGTCTGGCTACCATGCGCAGCCACGGCGGTCGTGTCCGCGCCATCGAGACCGGCGAGACTCACATCGATATCGCTTTCATCGGCGCACCTTCCTGCGACGAGTACGGCAACTGCTCCGGTATGGGCGGCAAGACCAACTGCGGCGTTCTGAGCTATGCTTATGTTGACGCAGATCAGGCTGATTACGTTGTTGCAATCACCGATTGCCTCGTTGCATACCCCAACTACCCGGCTGAGATCTCTCAGACCAAGGTCGATTATGTCTGCGTCGTCGACCAGATCGGTATCCCCGAGAAGATCGCTACCGGTGCTGCAAAGCCCACCACCGACCAGCGCAAGCTGCTGATGGCTGAGTACTGCACGCAGGTCGTTGCAAACACCCCGTACTTCAAGGACGGCTTCTCTTATCAGACTGGCGTCGGCGGTGCTTCCATCGCTTCCACCATCTCCCTGAGCAAGATCATGGAGGAGAAGAACATCCACATGGGTCTGGGTGTCGGCGGTCTGACCAAGCCCATGTGCGAGCTGCTGGATCGCGGCCTCGCATACAAGCTGGTCGATACGCAGGACTTCGATCTGGACGCTGTCAACAACGTCCGCTCCAACCCCAACCACTTCCCCATCTCTGCTGGCGAGTATGCAAACCCGATGAACAAGGGCGCATTCGTCAACAAGCTGGATTATGTCATTCTGGCATCTCTGGAAGTCGATACCCACTTCAACTGCAATGTTGTCGTTGGTTCTGACGGCGTCATCACCGGCGCACAGGGCGGCCATCCCGATACTGCACAGGGTGCAAAGTGCACCATTGTCATCGCTCCTCTGCTGCAGGGTCGCATCCCGGCCATCTGCACCGATGTCACCACGGTCACCACTCCGGGTGAGAGCGTTGATATCGTCGTCACCGATTACGGTGTCGCTGTCAACCCCGCTCGTCCTGACCTGCTGGAGGCTCTCCAGAAGGCCGACTATGTGCCTCTGAAGACCATCGAGGAGCTGCGTGATATCGCTTATGGCATCGTCGGCGAGCCTGAGAAGGTCGAGTTCGGCGACCGCGTTGTCGGTATCATCGAAGCACGCGACGGCACCATCATGGATGTCGTTCGTGAGGTCAAGCCTTTCTCCTTCCGCGAAGATTGAGTGTCGCGGCCCGGCGGTTTTTCCCTGTGGCTTGCCAACCCACAGGCTCGGAATTAGTTCACGGAAATTCCCTTCGCTCTTCTCAACCCCGCCGGAAAACAATGACACACAACTTCATGCGATTCTCCTTTTAACGGTTTTGTGTTTTATACCGGCATAAAACCAAAGGACAGCCAGTTTGCACCGCGCAAAACTGGCTGTCCTTCTTTTTTGCCATAAGACATGCAGATGCTTGTAAATTTCACATCGGTATGATACTATAAGAACAGGAAAGAGGGTGACGGCATGGCGCAGAAGGATACATCCGAAAAAATTCTGGAATCCTACAACGATGTCTTTTCGGACATTGTGAATGTTCTCCTGTTCAACGGCAGACAAGTCCTGTCTCCGGACGAGTTGGAGGACCAAGCTCCGCGTTCCTATTATAAGGCAGACGGCAAGATCCACGAAATCGAGCGGGACGTTGCGAAACGCTGGAAGAACGGGAACATTCGGGTCGCCTGTATCGGCTTCGAGAATCAGACCGCATCTGACCCGAATATGCCGCTCCGTGTGATCGGCTACGACGGTGCAGAATACCGGGCACAGCTTCTCGGAGACAGCGAAAACTATTATCCGGTGGTGACGCTGGTGCTCTACTTCGGGCATAAGAAGCCGTGGAACGGCCCGCTCTCGTTGAAAGAGCGGCTGGATATCCCGGAAGAATTCGAGCCATATGTCAACGACTATAAAATCAACCTGTTCCAAATCGCCTATCTGACCCGGGAGCAGGTGGAGCTGTTCCAGAGCGATTTCAAGGTCGTTGCGGATTATTTCGTGCAGAAACGAGAGAACGGCGACTACATCCCCAGTTCACAGGAATTGACCCATGTGCAGGAAACGCTTCAACTGCTGAGCATCATGACGAATGATAATCGGTTCGAGGAAGCGTATAATACTGATACCGATGACAGGAAAGGAGACCCGCGTAATATGTGTGAAGTGCTTGATAAAGTGGAAAACCGTGGTGAAAATAAGGTTGCTCTTTTGATGGAAAAGCTCTTCGACCAGAACCGCATTGAGGACGCAAAGCGGGCTTCTGCGGATAAAGCATACCGCGACCAGCTGATGAAGGAGTTCGGCATCGACTGAACAACAAAATACGGATACAAAAAAGGGGGAGCATCCGAAGACGCTCCCTCTTACTGTTTCTATGGGAAATGTGAAAATGCTCCTTTCACGGCACAAACCGATAGCCCACGCCGCGGATGGTGATGATATGCTGGGGGGTGCGGGCGTTATCCTCGATCTTACTGCGCAGGCGGTTGATATAGACCATGATGGCGTTATCGTCGACGGCGATGAGGTTTCCCCAGATCTGCTCGTAGATCATGTCCTTGGTGAACACCTGCTGGGGATGCCGGACGAAGAGGAGCAGGAGCGAACGCTCCTTTTCGGAGAGGTTCAGCTCAGTGTTATTCTTGTAGAAGCGCATGGTGGTGGTGTCGCAGAGGAACGGGCCGCAGGTGATCTGCTGGTTGTTCTCCTGCGAGAAGCTTTTGCTCCGGCGAATCAGAGCCTTGACCTTTGCACCCAAGATCTGCGGGCGGAAGGGCTTCGTCACATAGTCATCCGCACCCAGAGAGAGACCGTACATGAAATCATAGTCCTCGTTCCGGCCGCTGATGATGATGACGGGCGTCGTCACGCCGTTCCGCCGAATGGTCTGGATGACGTCGAAGCCCTCCATGTCGCCCAGCGTGATGTCCATCAGGATCATGTCCAGCGTGCTGCTCTGCCGCGCAATGAGGTCCAGAGCGGCCGCACCGCTGTTGACGACCAGAGGCTCCATCTCGTTGCTGACCATAACTTTCGACAATAATTTGCAAATTGCGGAATCATCGTCTACAATAAGTACATGATATGCCATCGTTCACCCTGCACTCCCCACTGAAACACCTGAAACCGACCCGATATGGGCGGAGTCGGTCGAATTTTCGCTATACTGATAAAATTATAACATTTTTGCCCGATAAGAGCAAGTCCGCCCGAAAATTGCCTGTCCGAAAGGAGAAATCGCTGTGAAACATACCCTGATACGATTCAAAAACTGGCTGCTCCAGACCTTGCGCGCGGTCTGGCCAATGCTGCTGGGAGGAACGGTGCTGTTCGTCCTGCTTGTCATTGTCGGCGGCATGGTCTGGAAGGATTACCGTGCCGCCCTCATCGACAGCCAGACCCGGCAGATGGAGCTGGTAGTGCAGAGCCTTGCCGACAGCATCCAGTTCTCGCTGGCCGAATATGACGACCGACTGGAGGCAGTCGCGCAGAAATTGGAGGATAACCCCAATGTGCACCTCTCGCTGGCACGGAGCGACACCCTCTGCGACCTCTGGCTGGAAAACGAGAACGGGGAGGTGACGTCCAGCTGCTACGGCGTGACGGCCATCTGTGACGTGATGCTGACCGATTCGGGTGAGGGCATCACCTATTGGCAGTATCACAGCGGAGACCGGCATTATCTTGTGATGAAAAAGCAGGTCGGGGAGCAGACGGTCTGTCTGGTGGTGAACTCGGAGGTGCTGTACGAGCAGCTGGTCTCGGATATCCATGTGGGAACGAACGGCTATGTCATGATAAAAAACGCGGACAACCGGGTCGTCATGCACCCCGAACGGGAACAATGGGGCATCGACGCGCTGGAAGGCCGACGTAAGCTTTACAACGACACAGAGCTTGACATGTCCAGTCTCGAGGAACTGCTCCGCGCACAGCAGGAGGAACTCTCGGGCATCCGGGATTATTATTCCTACTGGTGGACTGACCCGAACGTGCCGCGCGTCCATAAAATCAGTGCGTACCGTCAACTGACGCTTGGCGACAGCTTTTGGATCGTCAGTGCCGTCGTGGACTACGACGACCTGTATGAGCCGGTGGCCGAGAGCTTCCGGAAGGTGACGGTGCTCTTCATCTGTGTGGCGGTGGTGCTGGGTCTGTTCATCGTGCTGGTGTTCCGCTTGCAGCAGAAGGAACGCCGGAATGTGACGGAGATCAACGACCTGAAATCCCTGAACGCGACCTTGGAGGAGCTGCACCGGAGCGAGGAATCGCTGGCGCATGGACAGCGGTTGCAGCTGATGGGAACGCTGACGGGCGGCATTGCCCACGAGTTCAACAACTTCCTCACTCCCATCATGGGCTATGCCGACTTGATTATGGCGGAATCCAACCCGGGAAGTGAAATTTACGACAACGCGCTGGAGATCAGCGAAGCCGCACAGAAAGCGCAGGACGTTGTGAAGCAAATTTCCTCCATGAGCCGGAAGAACGTCGAGACGGTCTACGAGGCGGTTTCGGTGGAGAAGCTGGTGAACAACACCCTGAAACTGGTGGAGACGAACTGCCCGAAGCAGGTGACGCTGAACGAGGAGATCAAGCTGAACGGCGAGGATGTTCTCGGCAACTCGACCCAGCTCCAACAGGTGCTCCTGAACATCTGCGTCAATGCCATCCATGCGATTGGCCGGGACGAGGGAAAGCTGACCCTCCGGGCGGAAGTCGTGCCCCGTACCGAGTTGGCAGGCCGTCTCCCGGAGGAAAAAATTTCCTACGACTGGCAGAACTACGTCCGGCTGAGCGTTTCGGATAACGGCTGTGGAATGGATAAAGATACCCTACAGCATATCTTTGAGCCGTTTTTCACCACCAAAAAGACGGGCGAGGGGACAGGTTTGGGCTTGGCACTGGCCGAACAGATCATCCGGACGCACCGGGGCTGGATCTGTGCCGAGAGCACACTGGGAAAGGGAACGACCTTCTATATTTATCTCCCGGTGCTGGAACAGCAGCACGCGCAGGAGCAGCTGCAATGGGGTCAGGACCGCAAGCTTCGCATTCTGGCGGCAGACGACAACAAGAAGGTCCTCGACCTGTTGGAGACCGATTTCGGACGCTTGGGATTGGAGGTCGTCACCTGCTCCCGCCGTGGTGAGGTGCGGACTCTGCTGGAAAATGAGCCCTTTGATGTACTTGCCATCGATGAAAGTCTGACCGGAGGAAGCGGCGTGGATTTCTGTATGGCCATTAAGGGAAAGTACCCCGCCTTGACCCGGATCGTCATGACGAACACGCCGACGATGGAGATCGTAGACGCCCGCCGTCATCGCGTGATTGATGGCTACATCGTCAAGCCCGTCTCTGCAGGGACATTGTTGGAGGAGATCCGCACCTGTCAGCGGCAGAAGCAATGAGCTGTTGTATCCAAGCAAGCATCCGAAATCTTACAAGATATTAAGCAAATTCTTAACAAATCGTAACGCAATGTGCTTTGGGGTTTAAGTTTCGACGACTATACTTGAATCATCGAAAGCAGGAATGAAAAACCAGAACCGACTGGAATGGAACGCCTGCTGAAAATTCGTGGAAAAAAGGAAAGGAAGTAAACCATGAGTGATACCATTCTCGCTCTGCTCGGCTTTGCAACGGTGATTGCGGTCATCGTCCTGCTGCTGCGCAATGTCACAGTCCCGGCACTGGCGTTTGTTAGTGTCTCGACCATCACGGCTGCCATTCTGGTGGCGACTGGTGCTTTCACCCTGGATGAAATGGCTGGCTTCATCAAGTCCGGCGTTTCGGGTGTTCACGGCACGGCAGTCCTGTTCATCTTCTCTGTCCTGTTCTTCGGCGTTATGACCGATGCAGGCATGTTCGACAAGATCATCGGTGCTCTGATGAAAAAGGTCGGCAACAACGTCGTCGGCGTTGCCCTGATGACCTGTGTCATCGCCATCATCGGCCATCTGGACGGCGGCGGCGCATCCACCTTCCTCATCACCATCCCCGCTATGCTGCCCGTCTACAAGCGTCTGCACATGCGTCGTGAGACCCTGCTGCTGATCTGCGTCACCGCAATGGGCGTCATGAACCTGATGCCTTGGGGTGGCCCGACCATGCGTGCTGCAAGTGTTATCGAGATGGAGCCCAACGAGCTGTGGTTCCAGCTGATGCCCATGCAGATCGTTGGTTTCGTTCTGGCAATCGGCACTGCGATCTTCTGGGGTCTGCAGGAGAAGAAGCGCATCGCAAAGATGGATGCTGCTGCTCTGGCTGCAGAAGCAGAGAAGTATGACGACTCTGACGATGGCGCAAAGAATGAAGAGCTGGCTCGTCCCCAGAACTTCATCTTCAATGTCATCCTGACTCTGGCTGTCATCATCGTTCTGGTCATGGACCTGTTCCCCTCTTACTATGTCTTTATGGTTGGCTGCGCTCTGGGCATTCTCGTCAACTATCGCGGCAAGAAGCTGCACAGCTCCATCATCAAGAGCCACGCTTCCGCTGGTCTGAGCATGGCTTCCACCATTCTGTGCGCTGGCGTTTTCCTCGGCGTTCTGAGCAAGAGCGGCATCATGGAGAAGATGGCTGTTGCAATGGCAAACTTCATCCCTGTTTCTATGGGTCGTTTCCTGCCCATCATCATCGGCATCCTGAGCGTGCCTCTGGCTCTGCTGTTTGATACCGACTCTTACTTCTACGGCGTTCTGCCCGTTCTGGTCAGCGTCGGCAACCAGTTCGGCGTCAACCCGGCTCACATCGCTATCGCGATGGTCGTCTGCCGCAACTGCGCAACCTTCATCAGCCCGGTTGCTCCTGCTACCTATCTGGGTATCGGTCTGGCCGGTGTCGAGATCAAGGATCACATCAAGTACTGCTTCGGTTGGCAGTGGGGTGTGTCCATCATCTGCCTGGTCGCAGGTCTGATCCTCGGCGTTATCAACTTCTAAGTTGAACCTTAGCCGCCCGGCCGCTTCTTTCCAGAAGTCCGGGCGGCTTTTTTGAAAAAATCCTCAAAGGAGGCTGCTTCTCTATGCAGAACAACAACGTCTGCACCGCTGCGGATGCCATCTATAAGCTGGCAGCGGGCAATCTGAAATATCTCAACGCGGAAAACGGAAGCGGGGACATCTCCCGCCGTGTTCGGCTGGCGACATGGACGAAAGGACAGTCTCCCTATGCCATCATCGTGACCTGCTCCGACTCCCGGGTCATCCCCGAGAACATCTTCTCGGCGGGCATTGGTGAGCTGTTCGTCATTCGTCTGGCAGGCAACGTCATCGACGACCACCAGCTGGGAAGCATCGAATATGCGGCCGGACATCTGGGCTGTCAGCTGGTCGTCGTGCTGGGACACACCCACTGCGGCGCAGTCGATGCGGCCATCAACCACGAGCCGACGGGCTACATCCGCTATATCACGGATGAGATCAAAAAAGCCATCGGCGAAGAGACCGACCCCTATAAGGCCAGCTGCCTGAACGTCCGCCACAGTGTGCAGGAGATCGAAAAGAGCCTCTGCATCCACCACATTGAGGAGGAGACAGGTCTGCGGGTCGTCGGCGCGATGTACCACATCGAGGACGGCAGCGTGGAATTCATCTGAGACATTCTCGAAAATCATCATAAGACGCAGAGAACCCCTCGCCGGCCGGCGAGGGGTTCTCTGTTTGTTGCTGTTCTTATTTTACAAGCTCGTTGACCGCTGCTTCCAGCGTGTCGGCAAATGCCTGCTTCGAGTAGTACCGCTCATAGAGCGCGCGGCAGGCGGGCTGCATAGCGGCCAGCTGCTCCGGATGGGTGATGGCCTGTTCGAGAGCCTTTGCCAGCTGCTCGGGGTCGTCGTCGTTGTAGACAAAGCCGTCCACGCCCTCGGTCACAAGCCCGGCCGTTCCGGTGTGCTCCGAGACGATGGCGGGCTTGCCGAAGATCAGACCTTCGGTCACAAAGGTCGGCATCGGGTCGTCACGGGACGCACAGACCAGACAATCGCACTCGGACATCAGGGACTTGATCTCGTCGCGGGTCAGCCGCTTGCAGTAAAAGACCGTTTCCGGATAGTCGGTGGTGAGGTCGCGCACCGCGTCCATCATCTCTTTGTCTGCGGCCTTGCCGACAAAGAGGAAGGAGGCCTTGCTCCGCACCTCCGGGGGCAGAAGCCGAATGGCCTTGCTGAAAACGTCCTGACCCTTCCGGCGTTCAAACGAGCCGACCGTTGCAAAGAGCGGCTTATCCTTCGGGATCTTGAGGTCGGCGAAGATGTCCGTCCGGACAAAATCCTCGGCGGCGTAATCGGGCAGGCCGTAGATCAAAGAGCGAATTTCAAACTCCGGATGGACGCTGTGCATCGCGGCGGCGGCGTGACTGCCGACCGAGTAGAGGTGCACGTTCGATTCCAGCTTCTTGGGAATTTGGTGTGCGATATACGGATAGCCCGCAAAGGCATCGTGCAGCCACCAGAGCACCGGAACGCCCGTTCCGTTCAGGGCACAGACGGCACGAGCCTCCACGATGGTGTTGGCAAGGACGAAGTCGGCGTAGAAGGCCAGACCCCAGAGCACGGGCGTAGATACACAGCCCGGCCGGGTGATGACCGCCGCACCTGCCTCGAGGAACAGCTCCAATGAGCCGTCGTCCTCCGGGCCGAGGACAACGACCTCGTAGCCCATGTTCCGCAGGACGGGGACGGCACTGACAAGGACGATGGGCGCACCCGTCATGTCCAGCAGATGGCTCATGATGAACGCACGCTTGCCGGAGGGGGAATAGGCGTCCTCTGCGGCGATGTCGCGGGGGTAGTGGAGCAGTGCCTCCGGGACATGGTGGTAATGCTGGCAGAGCTTCGCGGCCAGCTGCAGCAGCTCCGTGACGTTTTCGGGGTCGTTGGCGGCGGCACGGCAGCGGT
>CAVJGY010000019.1:0-13831 GCA_963648915.1 Acutalibacteraceae bacterium
GTATAGGAGGGATGAACCGTGGAAAAGCCCCAGACCGACCAGCAGGCCACAAATGCAGCACTCGCCGCTCTTGCCGCCGCCGGGAACAGCTTCGCATTAGGCCAGCTGTGGGAGATAAACAAAGGCTTTCTGAACCGGATGTTCTGGAAGTGGTATGACAAGAACAAGGCCGTCGCCGATTCCGCCGGGCTGACGCTGGAAGATTTCGATCAAGAGGCTTTCTTCGCCGTACAAGCCGCGGCCAAAGCTTATGACCCATCCAGAGGCTCATTCTCCACTCTGCTGGGCTATTATGTGCAAAAGCAAATCAGAGACGCCGTTTGTGGAGAGCACCGGATGAACAAACGGCTGGAAGATGGGCGAACTATTGCGGTATCCTCAAACCCGCTCAACGCCTGCGCAAGCCTTGACGCGCCTCTGGACGTTGATGACAACGGGAGTGGCACGCTGGGGGACATTCAGCCAGATCTAGCGGCATCCGCCGAGATGCAGGCCGTAGAGGATGAAGTCTACACCCAGCAGTTACATGACGCCCTCGAAGAAGCTCTGAGCAGGCTTGCAGACCGGGAAGCAAACATTTTGCGCCGTCGATATTATGACGGGCAGAGTCTCCGGGCTGTCGGCGACGAAATCGGCGTACAGTGCGAACGTGTGCGCCAGATCGAGAGCAGAGCTTTCCAGCGATTGCGGAACGACCACCAGTTGAAACGCTGGCACGAAGATGTCATCTCGACCCGTGCATGGCGGGGAACTGGCTTCTCTGCGTGGGCGTATGGAGGCAGTACGCAAGAACGCATCACAGAATTCCTCGAGCGTTTTGAGCTGGAACGTGGACGCCCGCTTCATGACCTTCCCAGCAGGCAAAGCTTGGATGAATCGGTTTCAACCGCCTTATGAAGCAAGAAAAACAGACCTGTTTTTAGGGGCTCGAACCCGCCGATTTTGCCCGAAAGCATGTGTTAACTTTCAAAAGTGTGTTAAAAAATGTGTTACGAAAATGAAAAACCGCCCAGATTTCAACGAATCTAAGCGGTTTCTCTTGGAGCTGGTGACAGGAGTTGAACCTGCAACCCACTGATTACAAATCAGTTGCGCTGCCATTGCGCCACACCAGCAATTATTACTTAGATAGTATACCACTGGCGAGCGGATTTGACAAGCATGATTTTTAAAAAGGAGTATTATTTTCGCTCTTCCAGAGCCTTCTGGATCTTCGCGAAGTCCTCGAGGGTGAGGGCCTCGGGGCGGATACGGGCATCGAAGCCGGCGGCCTCGATGGAGGCGATGACCTTCTCCTTCGGCAGGTTCAGGCCGCCTGCGATGGCATTTGCGGCGGTCTTGCGACGCTGACCGAAGGCGGCACGGATGAGGGCAAAATAACCGTTCTCGTCCTCGACCTGCACGGCGGGCGTCGGGCGGATATCCATCCGGACGACGGCACTCGTGACCTTCGGGGCGGGATAGAAACTGCCCGGAGCGGCGGTGAACATCATCTTCGAGGTCGCATAGTAGCTGACCGCACAGCTGATGGCACTGGATGCCCGCGTGCCGGGGGCAGCGGCCAGACGGTCGGCGGCTTCCTTCTGCACCATGACGGTCAAGCTCTCGATGGGCAGGCAGTCGCCCAGCAGCTTCATGACGATGGGGCTGGTGATATAATACGGCAGGTTTGCGCAGACCGCCACCGGCATTCCGGGGAACTCCTCTTCAATGAGCTTTTTCAGGTCGACCTTCAATACATCCTGCAATACCAGCTTGAAATTCTCCACTCCGGCCATTGTTTCGGCCAGAAGCGGCGGTAGACGCTCGTCCACCTCGATGGAGACGACCTTCGCCGCACGTTTTGCAAGCTCCTTTGTCAGGACGCCGATGCCCGGGCCGATCTCGATGACGCCATAGCGTTTATCCACGCCGCTGGCATCCACGCTTTTGATGGGAAGCCCCGGATTGATGATGAAGTTCTGCCCGAACCCCTTCGAGAGGGCAAAATCGTATTTTTCGCAAAGATTGCGGATGACCGAGAGGTCAGTCAGCTCCGGCATAGATTCCTTCCTTTCTTTTGGCAAAAAAGCCTCCGGAAAACCGGGGGCTTCTTTGATGCTCTGTTCGTGTTTTTTCAGGACGCGCTGGATGCAGCCGCTTCCGAAGAAGCTTCACTCTCTGCACCCGACTCAGCGGTGGTCTCCTCCGAAGCTGCATCACTGGACGCTGCATCGGTGCTCTCACCGTCTGTCGACTCCGAAGCGGCATCCGAGGCGGCTTCACTGCTTGCAACCTCATTGTTGGCAGCTTCGTTCACGCCGCCGACCGTCGTCGTACCGCTCAACTGCTGGGCAGTGCTGACGGCACGCTGGATCTGCGGGTCGGTGTCCACCGTGTAATCATAGTAGGCGTTCTGCTCGTCAACGGTCAGCGGGCGGTCGACATCCACCGACAGGCCCGTGCCATCGAAGCAAGAACCGTCGCCGCAGATAAGCTTTGCCACCGTGACGACTACCGCACTGCCATCGGAGAGACGCTGCGGGCTGCTCTGGATGGTGCCCTTGCCCATCGTGGTCGTGCCGACCAGACGCGCACCGTTCAGGGTACGGAGGCTGCTTGCAAACAGTTCAGCCGCACTTGCGGTGTTGCCGTTGACAAGGCAGACGATGGGAAGGGTGACTTCCGTATCATCGCTGCTGCTTCCCAGAAGGGTCTGGTTTCCGTTCTTGTCCTCGGCATAGGCCAGCGTTCCCTCGGGGGCAATGAGGTCGATACAGGCGATGGCATCCTCCAGAATGCCGCCGCCATTATCGCGCAGGTCAAACACAAGGCTGAGTGCGCCGCCGTTCGTCAGGGCACGGATGGCATAGTCCAGTTCACTGGGGGTCGTGCCGTCGAACTGGCGAATCTTGATATAACCCACATTGTTCTGCACCATCTGATAGTCGACGGTGGTGGAGGTATAGCCCGAATGGGTCAGGTCTGCGGTGTGCTCTCCGGCCTCGCTGTCCAGCCAAGTGACGTTGACCGTCGTGCCTGCTTCGCCGCGCAGACGGTTCTGCACAGCATCCACATTCGACAGGCTCTTGACGTCCGTGCCGTCCACAGCCGTGATGTAATCGCCGACCTTGATGCCTGCTTCCTTGGCGGGAGAGTCCTCATAGACCTTGGTGACCTTGGCATAGCCGGACTGGTTGATGCCCAGCTCCACGCCAATTCCCATCAGCGTACCGTTCTGGATGTTCATCAGCTCCGCGTATGCGTTGGCCGTATAGTAGCGGGCGTATTTGTCGCCTGTACCCAGCAGGTAACCTGCAGTCAGACGGTCGTACAGCACGGTCTCATCTATGGTGTAGTAGTCGTTGCTGCGGACATACCGGTCGACCTCGGCGACCTTATTGTACATGCTCTCCTTTTCCTTGACACTGGTGACAGTGCTGTCAAACAGGCGCATGGCCGCCAGCATAGTGATGGAAAAGGTCACAGTCATTGCCAGAATGACGATCGTCACCATCATTCCGACTGAAATTTTACGGTTCATTGCTTTGCTCCTTCCCTCAGACCAGCAGCATCATCGCTACGCTCCCGAGCAGTGAGAGCAGAAACACACCCGCTAAAATCAAACAACCGATCTGCAGAATGTGCTTGCGTTTTTTGTCGTTCATACGCCAGACGGCCTCCTTACAAAAACAACAGAGAGATTTACTTCATGGGAATATAACTTCTCGGATTGACCGCGTTCGCCTTCGAGCCGCCCTTCCAGACCTCGAGGTGGAGGTGGTTTCCGGTCGAGTTGCCCGTGCTGCCGACATAGCCGATCAACTCGCCCTGCTTGACATACTTGCCAGCCGAGGTCGCGACCGAGCGCATGTGGCCGTACAGGGTACTATATGCGTTGCCATCGGTCATTTTGCCGTGGTAGATGATGACATAGTTGCCATAGCCGCCGCTCGACCAGCCCGCGACCTGCACATAGCCGCTGGCCGCCGCATAGATGGGCGTGCCTGCCGGAGCTGCGAAGTCCGTTCCGGCGTGGAGCTTGTTTACGCCCGTGACCGGGTTCTTGCGCCAGCCGTACTCGCTCGAAATGCGGGTATAGCTCTTGAGCGGGCAGATGAAGCCGGTAAAGCTCAGCTGCGGCTTTGCGGCCGCTGCTGCTGCGATCATCTTCTGGATCTCCTTCTTGACCGCCTCATAGTTCATCTCATCCGACTCGATGGCCGCCTGCGCATCCTTTTGCGCCTTCTGTGCCTCAGCCGCGCTGAGCTGAGCCTCCTTCACGCTGGAATTCAGCTGGCTCTGCTTGGACTGCATCTGGGTGTTCTGGGCGTCCAGCTGGCTTTTTTTGTTCTTGAGCACGGTACGCTCGGCCTCCAGCTGGGTCTTGTCGTTCTCGAGGGACACCTTGTCGTTTTCCAGACCCTCTTTGGCAGTCTTCATGTTGTCGAGAATTTCAGTGTCCTTCAGGGAGATGTCCTGCATGACCTCGTTGAAGGTCAGCAGCTCGTACAGGTCGTTGACCGACGCCAGCATCGCGACGCTGCCGCCGTCCCGAAGCTCCTGCATCGCGGCCATGTGCTGCTTGAAATCATCCCACTGGTCGGCGATCTCGACTTCCTTCTGGGCGATCTCGTCCTCTTTCTGGGCGATCTCCGCCTTCTTTGCCGTGATTTCCTGTTCCTTCACACCGATGCTGTTCTGCACATCGGCGATCTGGCTTTTCAGAACGCTGATCTGGCTCTGAAGGACCGAGACCTTCTCCTTCAATTCGGATTCCAGAGCCTTCGCCGCCGCTTCTTTCTTCTTGGCGTCGGACAGCTCTTTCTTGTGCTGGTTGATGGACTGGGAAAGCTGATTCAATTTATTTTCGAGCGAGGACATGCTGGTCGCGGCCGATGCCGGATAGACCGACACGCTGAAGATCAGCACGACAGCGGCCAGAAATGCACTTGCTGCTCGAATCGCTTTGGAACGGGCCGTTTCCGGTCTCGCATGGACAGCGGAGCGGCGCAGATGCAGGCGGAAGCCTGCGGAATGTTTCGCTTTACTCACTGAGCTGCTCCTTTCGCTTACACATTCAGATGTTTCCGGATGGAGAACATGCTGCCGAGCGCACCTGCCAGTGCACCTGCCACCAGACTATAGGTCAGGATGGTCTGCCAGACGTTCGCGACCGGGACGAGTGCCGTGCCCATCAACATCTGCCACAGACCACCCAGCGTGCTGGACGCCTCGACGATGTAGTTGTAGCCGCCGATGCTGACTGCAGCGGTCAGACCGCCCGAGATCAGGCCCATCGTCAGACCTTCGATGACGAAGGGCAGGGTGACAAGGCCGTTGGTCGCGCCGACGTACTTCATGATCTCAATTTCACGCCGACGGGCAAAGACGCTCAGGCGAATGGTGCTGCCGACCGTGATGATGCTGACCGCCATCAGGACAAAGACGATGCCCCGTCCGATGCGGCTGACCGCCTGCTGGATCTGAACAAAGACCTCAGTCATCTCGATGGGCGCAGTCACACTGTACACACCGTTGATCTTGCTGATCTGGTCGCTCATCTCCTTCATCTGGCTCAGGTCGGCCAGAGAGACGCGGTAGTTTGCCTTGAAGGGGTTGTCGTTCTCGAACTCGTCGAGGAGGATGGCGTAGTCGGCCATATAGCCGCGATATTGGTTCAGCACGTCCTCTTTGGACATGTACTGCATGTAGCTGATGCCGGGCAGTGCTTGGATGGCCTCGCCGACCGACTGGATGGTCGCGTCGTCCGCTTCCGGGTCGACATAGACGACCATCTCATTCTGCTGGCCGAGGTAGTTCACCATGTTGTCGATGTTGACTTCAATGAGCTGTGCAAAGGTATTCAAAATCATGCAGATGCTCAGAGACGCGATGCAGGCGATCGTCATCGCCCAGTGCTTGCCGAGGTTGCGCACACCGCGCACCGTCAGAAAGCCAAAGGTCGAAGGCTTCATCATACCAGCAGCACCTCCCCCGTCTTTTCCACCCGCTCCGCAAGGTCTGCGTCGGCGGGGATATCCGAGATGATGTGGCCGTCCTTCAGGGTGACGACCCGCTGCTGGAAATGATGCACCAGCTCGTGCTCGTGGGTAACGACCAGAACCGTGATGCCCATTTTGCTGACCCGCTCGAGCAGCTCCATCATCTCAAGGCTCAGCTCCGGGTCGATGTTGCCGGTCGGCTCATCCGCAATGACGAGCTTCGGGGTATGTGCCAGCGCACGGGCAACTGCGACGCGCTGCTGTTCGCCGCCCGAGAGGAAATCCGGATAGCACTTGGCTTTGTCCTCCAGATGCACCAGCTCGAGCATATAATTGACACGTTCTTTGATCTGCTTGCGTCCGATGTTGGTAACGTGCATGGCGAAAGCGATGTTTTCGTAGACCGTCATACTGGGGATGAGGCGGAAATCCTGAAAGATGATGCCCATCTGACGCCGGAAATAGGGCACCTGATGGCGGCGCAGGCGGGCGACGTTCTTGCCGTCGACCAGAACCGTGCCCTTCGAGGGTGTTTCCTCCCGCAGGATCAGCTTGAGCAGGGTGGATTTGCCCGCGCCCGAGTGACCCAGCAGAAAGACGAATTCGCCATCGTCGACATGGAAATTGATGTCATCCAGGGCAAGCTTGCCGCCCTTTTTGTACTCCTTGGAGACATGTTCAAAGTCTATCATGAGATTCTGTTACTCCTGACATAGTTTTGGGAAAGATTTGCCTGTCCTGATTCGCAAGGCCCTGCTGCTGTGAGAGCCGCAGGCGATGTGATACGGCTTTTCAATTCTCCCTGCGGGAGAGTTGAAAAGCCAGAGGGGGCTACCCAAAAAGAACCGGCCAGCATCGGTTTCGAGCGGCCGGTTCTGCGCCGCCGGCCGAGGCCGACAGCAAAATCAATATTTGGCCGGATTGTTGGACAGGTACTTCTTGACCATCAACGCTACCTTAAAGACGATAGCGTCATCGAACTCACGCAGATCCAGGCCGGTAAGCTTTTTGATCTTTTCCAGACGATACACCAGCGTATTGCGGTGGACGAACAGGCCGCGGCTGGTCTCGGAGACGTTCAGGTTGTTCTCGAAGAACCGCTGGATGGTGAACAGAGTCTCCTGATCCAGGCTCTCGATGCTGCCCTGCTTAAAGACCTCGCGCAGGAACATCTCGCAGACGGTGGTCGGCAGCTGATAGATCAGACGGGCGATGCCAAGGTTGTCGTAGCGGATGATCTGCTTTTCGGTGTCAAATACCTTGCTGACCTCCATTGCGATCTGTGCTTCCTTGAAGCTGGTCGCAAGATCCTTGACGTTCGCGATGGGCGTGCCGATGCCGACAACAGCCTTGATGTAGTGCTCACCCGACAGGGTGTCGACGATGCTGGCGGCCAGCTTCTCCATATCGGAGCGGTCGATGCCCTTGCGGATCTCCTTGACGAGAACGGTGTCCGTCTCGCTGATGTTGAACACGAAGTCCTTCTGCTTGTCCGGGAACAGGCTGCTGACGACGTCGTAAGCCGAGATATCTCCGCCGCTCGTCACACGGACGATGAACACGACACGGGAAACATCGGTCGCAAAGTGCAGCTCGCGCGCCTTTGCGTAGATATCGCCGGGCAGGATGTTGTCCAGCACGACATTTTTGATAAAGTTGGATTTATCGAATTTCTCGTCATGATACTGCTTGATGCTCTGCAGGCTGATGGAGAGGACGGCTGCGAACTGGCCGGCAGTTTCGTCTGCGCCTTCCACAAACACAGCATAATCGTTATGCTTTGCGCTGGAGAACTGCTGGTAGGTGTAACCGTCCCGCACAAAACGATCCCCTGCCGTCAGACGCTCCGCCATAAAGCCTTCGCGCACTTCGCCGATCAGGTTCAGTTCCGAGCAAGAGATCACGGCACCCGTCTCATCCACCACACCGACCACGCGGTCGATCGCATCCTTCATCTGGTAGATCACGCTTTGAAATACTCTATTGGCCATAAATGGTACCCCTTTTCCTCTTTTGTGAAACCCGCGGTGGCGTGGATTGTGATTTTCAACAATTTCGCCGCATTACATTTTATATTTTACACAAAAGAATTTACTTTTGCAACATATTTCAACAAAAAAAATTCTGTTTTCTTGTCTAATTTATCTGCCAGCCCCATTTTCGGCTCAAAAAGTGCCTTTTTGCGTGGTTCTTGCTTTTATTTTAGCGGTGAAATGTGATGCTTTTTTGAAATCCGGGTGAAAAACCGACCCTCTCAAGTGGTAATTCTTGTTACTTCTTCGTCCGAAAGCTCCCGCCACTGTCCCGGCGCAAGGGTCTCGTCGAGGGAAAGCCCACCGATGGCGTCCCGGTGCAGAGCGTTGACTCCCGCGCCGTACACGCCGAACATCCGCTTGATCTGGTGGTACACTCCCTGCTTGAGCTTGACCCGGACGGTCAGCCCATCCTCGGAAACGGCCTCCACCTCGGCCGGGGACAGCTCCGTGCCGTCCGCCAGCGTCACGCCGGAAGCAAAGCCCGCCTTCATCTCCTCGGTAAGGGGCGTATCAATGACGACCGTGTAGGTCTTGGAAACGTGACGCTTCGGCGCAAGGATATCGTGCGCAAAACCGCCGTCGTCGGTCAGCAGGACAAAGCCCGTGCTGGTCTTGTCCAGCCGTCCCGCCGGGAACAGCTCTCGTCTCGGGTAGGCGTCGCCCACCAAGTCAACGACCGTCGTGTCCCGCTTGTCGGTGCTGGCACTGACAACGCCCTCGGGCTTGTTGAGCATGATGTAAACGAACTTCTGATAGCTCAGCGGCTTGCCGTCCACGGCCACAGTGTCCGTCTCCTTCAGCTGAGTGTCGCCCTTTTTGCAGACCGCACCGTTGACGGTCACCTTCCCCTTTTGGAGCATCGTCTTTGCTTCGCTCCGGGTGCATTGTGCCGTTTCCGCCAGATATTTGTCTAAACGCATAGGTTCTCCTTCTTATAGCAAAGCTGCGCCCTGCCCTTTCCGGACACGGCGCAGCTTGTCATTTTATGCAACTTTGGGACTTGCTTCCAAGACTTTCTCTCGAGGGGAAGCCTTTTGGTGGAAGGCTTTTTCGGTTCGGGGCGGTCGGTTGTTCCACGAGCAAGTGTCCGACGGGTGGGACCCTGCTGCCGTAGGCAGTAGGGCGGGGAATGGAATCCCCGTTTCACTTGCGAGGGGAATTACCGACCGCCCCTCCCCCGCCTTACACGCTCAGAGAAGCGTGCTGCTCGACAGCATCCGGGTTTGCGTCGAAGATGGGCTGGAGGACGTTTGCCACGAACTCGTCCACCTGCTGGGGTGCACGACCCACGAAGTTCTCGGGGACAAGGCCAGCTACGATCTCTTCCTTCGTCAGACCGAAGGCCGGGTCAGCGGCAATACGGTCGACCATGTCGTTGGGTAGACCCTCTTCCTTGACCTGCTTGCCTGCGGCGATGGCGTGCTGACGGAGACGCTCGTGAAGCTCCTGACGGTTGCCGCCCTTCTCGACGGCCTGCATCATGATGTTCTCACTTGCCATGAAGGGCAGCTCCGCCATCAGACGGCTGCGGATGACCTTCGGGTAGACCACGATGCCGTCGGTGACGTTCAGCATGATGTTCAGGATCGCGTCAGCGGCGAGGAAGCCCTCGGCCATCGCGACGCGCTTGTTCGCGCTGTCGTCCAGCGTGCGCTCGAACCACTGCGTACCAGTGGTGAAGCTGGGGTTCAGGACGTCGACCATCAGGTAACGGGACAGGGCGCAGATACGCTCACAGCGCATCGGATTGCGCTTGTAGGGCATGGCGGAAGAACCGATCTGGTTCTTCTCGAACGGCTCTTCCATCTCCTTGAAGTTTGCCAGCAGACGCAGGTCGGTCGCGAACTTCATGCAGCTCTGTGCAATGCCTGCCAGAGCGTTGAGAATGAAGGCGTCCACCTTGCGGCTGTAGGTCTGACCCGAAACGGGGATGACGGCCTCGGGTGCGAAGCCCATCTCCTCGGCGATGGACGCATCCACGGCGCGGATCTTGTCGGCGTCGCCCTTGAACAGCTCCATAAAGGAGGCCTGCGTGCCCGTCGTGCCCTTGACACCGCGCAGCTGCAGAGTCTCAAGGCGGTGGTCGATCTCGGCGAGATCCATCACCAGCTCGTTCGCCCAGAGGGTCGCACGCTTGCCGACCGTGGTGGGCTGTGCAGGCTGGCAGTGGGTGTAGGCCATGCAGGGCATGTCCTTGTACTCCTCGGCGAAGTGTCCCAGCTTTGCCAGAACGCCGATGAGCTTCTTGCGGATCAGCTCAAGACCCTGCCGCATCACGATGATGTCGGTGTTGTCGCCGACATAGCAGCTGGTCGCACCCAGATGGATGATGCCTGCTGCCTTGGGGCACTGCTGGCCGTAGGCGTAGACATGGCTCATGACGTCGTGACGGACGAGCTTCTCCCGGGCGATGGCAACATCATAGTTGATGTCGTCGACGTGGGATTCCAGCTCTTCCACCATCTCGGGGGTGATATTGGTGAGACCCTGCTTCATCTCTGCCCGTGCCAGTGCCACCCAGAGGCGACGCCAGGTACGGAACTTGTTGTCATCCGAGAAGATGTACTGCATCTCATCGGAGGAGTAACGGGTCGAAAACGGGCTGATATAACGGTCATGCTGAGACATTGAAGAATTCCTCCAGCGTTTTTTCTTTTATTGTACCATTAAATCTTGAAATAGTCCACGCCGCCCTCAAAAATCGGCTGGTACTTGTCGCCAGTGACATTCTTGTACAGGTACTCGCCACTGCGCTCGGAGTGACCCATCTTGCCGAATACACGACCGTCCGGGCTGGTGATGCCCTCGATCGCGAGGAGCGAGCCGTTGGGGTTGTAGCTCTGGTCCATCGTGGGAACGCCCTCGAGGTTGACGTACTGGGTCGCGACCTGACCGTTCTTGATGAGGGTATCCAGCACCGACTGCGGTGCAACGAAGCGGCCCTCGCCGTGGCTGATGGCAACGGTGTGCTCATCGCCGACCTCACACTTGCTCAGCCACGGGCTGCCCGTGGAGGCGATGCGGGTGCGCACCAGCATACTCTGGTGACGGCCGATGGTGTTGAAGGTCAGGGTCGGGTCGTTGTCGGTGATGTCACGGATATCGCCGTACTGTGCCAGACCCAGCTTGATGAGTGCCTGGAAGCCGTTGCAGATGCCCAGCATCAGGCCGTCGCGGTTCTGAAGCAGGTCGCGGACAGCCTCGGTCACGGCCGGAGAACGGAAAAAGGACGCAATGAACTTTGCGCTGCCGTCCGGCTCGTCGCCGCCGGAGAAGCCGCCGGGCAGCATGACGATCTGGCTCTCGTTGATGGCCTTTACCAGAGCGGCACAGCTCTCGGTGACGTCATTCGGGGTCAGGTTGCGGATGACGAGGATCTGCGGGTCTGCACCTGCACGGGCGAAGGCCTTGGCGGTGTCATATTCGCAGTTCGTGCCGGGGAATACCGGGATGATGACCTTCGGCTTTGCGACACCGATCTTCGGTGCAGCGGGTGCGGGGATGCTGCCGTTGATCTTCTCAACGGTCGCACCTGCCTTGCGGTAGGGATAGACCGGCTCGAGCTTGGACTCCCAGATCTCCTGCAGCTCTGCCATATCCAGCGTATCACCGCAGGCCTGCAGCTTGTACTCGCGGGTCGTCACGCCCAGCAGCTCGCCTGCCGGAGCGTCGGAGACCATCTCGAGCACCATTGCACCATACAGGGGTGCGAACATCTGGCTGGTCGTCATGTTGGCCTGCATCTTGAAGCCGATGTGATTGCCCAGACCCATCTTGAACAGAGCCTCGGCAATTCCGCCGTAGCCAACGGAAGAAGCAGCGACCACGATGCCCTGCTCCATCATCTGCTCCGCGATCTTATAGTTTGCACGCAGGGACGAGAAGTCGGGGCATCCGGTCTTTTCGTCGATCAGCGGGCGAAGCAGGACAACGGTGCTCTCTGGCTTCTTGAACTCGGTGGAAACGACCTTGTTCGCCTTGCCGATAGCAGTTGCAAAAGAGACCAGCGTGGGAGGAACATCCAAGTCCTCGAACGAGCCGGACATGCTGTCCTTGCCGCCGATAGAAGCGATGCCCAGACCCATCTGTGCATCCAGTGCGCCCAGCAGAGCGGCCAGCGGCTTACCCCAGCGTTCCGGCTTGTTGCCCAGACGCTCGAAATACTCTTGGAAGGTCAGGTAGGCATCCTCATAGCGGAAGCCGGAGGCCACCAGCTTGGTGACGCTCTCGACGACAGCCAGACGTGCGCCGCGATACTGGTCGGCACTCATGAGATAGGGATTGTAGCCCCATGCCATGCCGGAGCAGGTGTTGGTCTCGCCGTCGACGGGCAGCTTTGCAGCCATCGCATTCTGCGGGGTCAGCTGATATGCGCCGCCGAAGGGCATCAGAACAGTCGCCGCACCGATGGTGGAGTCAAAACGCTCGGACAGACCCTTCTTGCTGCAAACATTCAGGTCGCCGACCATGTGCTTCATCTTCTGAGCAAAGGTCACACCGTTCCACTGGGGCTGCCAGATGCTCATCTTCTCGACATGAACATCCTGATGCTTTTCTGCACCGTTGGAGTTCAGGAACTCGCGGCTGATATTGACGATGGAAACGCCGTTCCAGACCATGTTCAGACGCTTTTCCTCGGTGACCTTTGCGACCGGGGTGGCCTCGAGGTTCTCTTCGGTCGCCAGCGCGATGAACTTGTCCACATCCTCGGGAGCGAGGGCAACGGCCATACGCTCCTGGCTCTCGCTGATTGCCAGCTCGGTACCGTCCAGACCGTCATACTTCTTGGTGACCTTGTTCAGGTCGATGTACAGACCATCGGCCAGCTCACCGATGGCGACCGAAACGCCGCCTGCACCGAAGTCGTTGCAGCGTTTGATCATCTTGCAGGCGTCCTCGCGGCGGAACAAACGCTGCAATTTGCGTTCGATAGGTGCATTGCCCTTCTGGACCTCTGCACCGCAGGTCTCAAGGCTCTCATGGTTGTGTGCCTTGGAAGAACCCGTTGCGCCGCCGATGCCATCACGTCCGGTACGGCCGCCCAGCAGAACGATGATGTCGCCGGGTGCGGGGCACTCGCGGCGGACATGAGAAGCGGGCGTTGCACCGACGACTGCGCCGATCTCCATACGCTTCGCCACATAGCCGGGGTGATAAATTTCATCGACCTGACCCGTTGCCAGACCGATCTGGTTGCCGTAGGAGGAGTAGCCAGCGGCGGCAGTCGTCACCAGCTTGCGCTGAGGCAGCTTGCCGGGGATGGTCTCGCTGACCGGAACGAGCGGGTCACCTGCACCCGTCACACGCATGGCCTGATAGACATAGCTGCGGCCGGACAGGGGGTCACGAATTGCACCGCCGATGCAGGTCGCTGCACCGCCGAAAGGCTCGATCTCGGTCGGGTGGTTGTGGGTCTCGTTCTTGAACAGGAAGAGCCAGTCCTCATCCTTGCCGTTGACGTCGCACTTGATTTTGACGGTGCAGGCGTTGATTTCCTCGGACTCGTCGAGGTTCTTCAGGATGCCCTGCTTTTTCAGTTCTTTTGCGCCGATGGTGGCAAGGTCCATCATGCAGCGGGGCTTGTTGGTGCGTCCCAGATCCTCGCGCATCGCCATGTAGCGGTCGAATGCGGCCTGAACCACTTCGTCGTCGATCTGGACGTTGTTCAGGATCGTACCGAAGGTGGTGTGGCGGCAGTGATCCGACCAATAGGTGTCGATCATCTTGATCTCGGTGATGGTCGGGTCACGCTGCTCGGAGCGGAAATACTCCTGACAGAACTTGATGTCGCCCAAGTCCATCGCCAGACCC
>CAVJGY010000020.1:0-13276 GCA_963648915.1 Acutalibacteraceae bacterium
GCACCGGCTTCTCCACTGCAGGCGCAAACTTCCATGACGTTGAGCTGATGGTGAAGGGCGTGCATGGCCGCTGCAAAGTCAAGGCAGCAGGCGGCATTTCCACGGTCGACGATATGGAGAAGTTCCTTGCTCTGGGCGCAGACCGCCTCGGCACTTCCCGCGCCGTCAAGATCCTGAACGGCGAGCAGGCAAAGGGCTACTAATTAAAAGTGAACAGAAAGGCGCGGCTTCGGCTGCGCCTTTCTGCGTCTTGTGAAGCAAAGCGTTCTGTGCTAGAATAAGTTTGAAATAACAAACTACGAGAGGAGATGCGGGAATGAGCTTTTTTCAGAACGCCTGCAAGCCGGACGGACTGGGCGGAAAGCTGATGGTGAAGGTCATGAACAGCGGGCATACACCGCTGGCACAATGGGGCTTCTCCAAGCTGACGGTCGGAGATGGGCTTGAGATTCTGGACGCCGGGTGTGGCGGCGGTGCAAATGTGGCGGCATGGCTGGAAAAATGTCCGAACAGCCACGTCACGGGACTGGACTATTCGGAAGTCAGTGTGTCGGAGACACGAAAGGTGAACGAGGCGGCAGTCCGGGCGAAGCGATGCGAGGTGGTTCAGGGGAATGTCGCGGAGATGCCCTTCCCGGATGGGAAATTCGACGTGGTGTCGGCCTTTGAGACCATCTACTTCTGGCCGGGTCTGGAGCGGTGCTTTGCCGAGGTGAACCGTGTCATGAAGCCGGGTGGAAGCTTTTTCATCTGCAACGAGTGCGACGGCTCGAGCATGACATGGACAAAACTTGTGGAGGGCATGAATATCTACAACGAAACGCAAATTTGTGCTGCGCTGGAACAGGCGGGCTTTTCCGTGGCGCAGTGCCACGCAGACCCGAAAAAGCATTGGCTCTGCGTTCTGGCGAAGAAAAAGTGACTTCTGATGCTCCACAACAGGGATGACACGAATCGTGTCGCGGCTGTGACGGTGCGGTTCTTTTGATTTTTCGTTCTTTCTGATACGGTGAAAACAAGCCGGACGGCAAAACAGAAAGGACTGGAAAAAATGAAAAAGAATGGAAAACAGGAATTGCTTTTGGGAGCGGCATCCATCGCGGTATTTGGCGTGTGGACATGGCTGATTCAGACTGTGGATGTACAGTCTATCGGTCAGGAGGGAACAAGGGTTGGCTTTGCGGCTTTCAACCGCTGGTTTCACGCGCTGACAGGAGTGCACTGGATGCTCTATACGGTGACAGATTGGCTTGGACTGATACCGATTTTTGTCTGCATCCTGTTTGCGGGTGTTGGGCTGGTGCAGTTGTTCCAGCGGAAAAGCGTTTTGAGGGTCGACCGGGACATTTTTCTGCTGGGCGGATATTATATTCTTGTCATCGGCGGATACCTTTTCTTTGAAATTGTCCCCATCAATTACAGGCCGGTGCTGGTGGAGGGTGTTCTGGAGGCGTCTTATCCTTCTTCGACCACGCTTCTGGTATTGAGTGTGATGCCGACCCTATGGTTTCAGGCGGAACGACGTCTGCATGACACAAAGAAAAAGAACTGGGTGAAAGGCTTTAGTGCAGTGTTTTCGGTGGGAATGGTAGCGGGAAGGCTGATTTCCGGTGTCCACTGGTTTACCGATATCGTGGGGGCGGTTTTGCTGAGTGCGGGTCTGTTCTGGAGCTACAAGGGCGCGGTCTTATTCGGCGAAAAAGAGTGAGAATGGGAGGAGCTTGCGGTGGAATTTCATGAGAAGCTTCAAGAGCTGCGGAAAAGCAGAGGATTGACGCAGGAGGAGCTGGCAAATGCGCTGTATGTGTCGCGAACTGCCGTTTCAAAATGGGAGTCCGGGCGAGGCTATCCCAGCATCGACTCGCTGAAACAGCTGGCGGTATTCTATTCGGTCTCAATTGACGACCTGCTGTCGGCAGACAAGGCGATATCCCTTGCAGAACGAGAGAACAGCAGAAATCTGAAACGAATGCGGGAACGGTTGTTCGGTGCGGTCGACCTGTGCTCGCTCTTGCTCATCGTCCTGCCGCTCTACCCGAAACCGGTGGCAGGCCATGTTTACGCCGTCAGTCTGTTCGATTACAGTGAAAAGACCGGAGCTGGCCGGATGCTCTACTGGTGTCTGTTTGCGACACTCCTTGCGATGGGGGCGGCAAAGCTTTTGCTGACAGAGCGCGGCGTGGAAAAAGGCCAGCAGCTCGTGACGGCAGGTTCGATGTGGGTCGGGATCCTGACGGTGCTGCTGCTGGCAATGGCACGAGAGGCATATGCTACGGCGGTGGCTTTCCTGCTCTTTGTCCTCAAGGGGATGCTGTATCGGTGTGAGGCTTCATCTGCACCGCCGACTGTGGAAAAAGAAGAATGAAATGATAAAAGAATCGCTTAGATGCGTTGAATATGGTGGGCTTGCTCGATGGCATCACCCCGGAGATGGCGGTGACACAGGAGACGCTGCCTTATCAATTTGAGATTCTTGTCTAAAAAGAGTGATACTCTTCTTGACAATTTAACGGCGGAATGATAAAATACCTCTCGAAAACAACTGAATACCGACTTATCAAGAGCGGCTGAGGGGACAGGCCCTACGAAGCCCGACAACCTGTGCGAAAGCATAAGGTGCCAAATCCTGCGGGAAACCGAAAGATAAGAGTGCAACGCTCAGAACTTCGGTGCTGAGCGTTTTTTACTGCGCAAAATCTTGATGGATGGGTATGAAGCTGGTATCCACACACCCGAAATCTAAGGAGGCTAATTATTATGGCAAAGCATCGTCTGTTTACCTCGGAGTCCGTTACCGAAGGACATCCGGACAAAATCTGCGACCAGATCTCGGACGCGATCCTCGACGAGATCCTGACCCACGACCCCGATGCCCGCGTTGCATGTGAGACCTGCGCTTCTACTGGCCTTGTCCACATCATGGGCGAGATCACCACCGACTGCTACGTCGATTTCCAGAAGATCGTCCGTGAGGTCGTGGCTGACATCGGCTACACCCGCGCAAAGTACGGCTTCGATGCCGATACCTGCGCTGTCATCTCCAACGTCGACGGCCAGAGCCCCGACATTGCACTGGGCACGAACGACGAAGTCGGCGGTGCCGGCGATCAGGGCATGATGTTCGGTTATGCCTGCGACGAGACCCCCGAGCTGATGCCCATGCCCATCAGCCTGGCACACAAGCTGGCAAAGCGTCTGACCGAAGTTCGCAAGAGCGGCGAGATGGACTACCTGCGTCCGGACGGCAAGAGCCAGGTCACCGTCGAGTATATCGACGGCAAGCCTGCCCGCGTCGATGCAGTCGTCATTTCCAGCCAGCACAGCGAGACCGTCAGCATGGACAAGCTGCGTGAGGACGTCATGGAGAAGGTCATCAAGGCCATCATCCCCGCAGAGCTGATGGACGAGAACACCAAGTTCTATATCAACCCGACCGGACGCTTCGTTGTGGGCGGCCCTCAGGGTGACAGCGGCCTGACCGGACGCAAGATCATCGTCGACACCTACGGCGGCTACGCACGTCACGGCGGCGGCGCATTCTCCGGCAAAGACCCCAGCAAGGTCGACCGCAGTGCAGCCTATGCTACCCGCTGGGTCGCAAAGAACATCGTTGCTGCTGGTCTGGCAAAGCAGTGTGAGGTTCAGGTCGCTTACGCCATCGGCGTGGCAAAGCCTGTCTCCATCATGGTCGACACCTTCGGCACGGGCACGGTCGAGGATGAGAAGATCGAGCAGGCCGTCGAGAAGGTCTTTGACCTGACCCCGGCTGCCATCATCCGTGACCTCGACCTGCGCAAGCCCATCTACCGCAAGCTCGCTGCTTACGGTCACATGGGCCGCGAGGATCTGGGCGTGAAGTGGGAGAACACCGACCGCGTGGAAGAGCTGAAGGCGGCTGTCGCTGCTCTGTAAGCGTTCAAGGACGAAATTTCAAGGGCATCTCTGTCTCGAGCAAGGGGCAGAGATGCCTTTTTTGTCGAAAAGTCACAGACTCCGGGTAGAAAAGGAAAAACAGCTGTGCAAGGCGCAGAAAATCGCCCGTTGGATGAAGTTTCTAGTGTCGAAAAGGTAAAATTGTGATAGAATAAATGCGGATATGCACGTCCACGTCTGAGTTTTATCGGAACATTAAGGAGTTGTAATTATGGCTGCTATTACCCCTAAGGACTGTTTTCTGCAGAGCAAGGTCGCTGACCTGCGCCTCATCGCCTGCCCGGGCGCAGAAGAGCTGACGAACCTCATCGACAAGCACCTCGTGCGCTGGGCAAATGATGCGGGTCTGGACGAAAAGACCTTCATCATCCCCGCTGAGTGCCCCCGCTTCCAGAGCGGCGACGCAAAGGGTCTGGTACAGGAGTCTGTTCGCGGCGACGACATCTTCATCGTTGTTGACCCGGGCAATTATAGTGTGACCTATAAGCTGTTCAACTACGTCAACCACATGTCTCCGGATGATCACTTCGCAAATCTGAAGCGTATCATTCAGGCCGTTGCTGGCAAGGCACACCGTGTGTCTGTCATCATGCCCAGCCTGTATGGTGGCCGTCAGCACCGCCGTGTCGTCCGCGAGAGCCTTGACTGCGCTGTGGCTCTGCAGGAACTTCAGACCATGGGCGTGCGCAACATCATCACCTTCGACGCACATGACCCCCGCGTCGTGAACTCTGTGCCCCTGATGAGCTTCGACAACGCAATGCCGACCTATCAGGTCTTGAAGAGCCTGCTCAAGAAGAACCCGCAGATCTCCTTCGACAAGGAAAAGTTCATCGTTGTCAGCCCGGACGAGGGCGCAATGAACCGCAACATGTACTTCTCCAGCGTTCTGGGCTGCAACTTGGGCATGTTCTACAAGCGTCGTGATTACACCCGCGTCGTCAACGGCCGCAACCCCATCGTTGCACACGAGTATCTGGGCGATTCCGTTGAGGGCAAGACCGTTTTCGTCGCCGACGACATCATCGCTTCCGGCGAGAGCATGCTGGAAGTTGCAAGCAACCTGAAAGAGCGCGGCGCAAAGCGCATCATCGCAAACGCCACCTTCCCGCTCTTCACCAGCGGTCTGGAGAAGTTCGACGCTGCAGTTGCAGAGGGCAAGCTGGACTATGTGGTCGGTACGAACCTGACCTACCGTCTGCCCGAGTTGCTGACCCGTGACTGGTATGTCGATGTCGACGTTTCCAAGTACGCTGCATACTTCGTGGTCGCTTTGAACCACGACATGTCTGTTTCCAGCATCATCGACCCCATCAAGAAGATCGAGGCTCTGCTGGCAAACCGCTAAGCTTTCCTAAAAATGACCGAGGCTGTTCATCGCAAACACGACGAACAGCCTCGGTTTTTTGCTATATAAAATCAGAATTTCCCGCTCTTCATATACTTGATGAGGAGAGGAACTTCATAGACCATCATCAAGATCCAGCCGACGGCGTAGCTATAAGGCAGAGCCTCGATATCCATTTTCAGGACGAGAACGAAGAGGGCGGCAGCGGCCACACGGCCAGCCATGTTCAGGGTGCTGCTGTTCAGGGTGATCTTCAAATCGCCCAGACCGCGGAAGCCGCCCTGAATGCCGTTCGTCAGGGCGGGCATCAGGTAGAACAGGGAGACGAGCTTCAGGAAGCGCATACCCAGCTCGACGACCTCGGGGTCATCGGCGAACATCCGGATGATGGGCTCTGCGCCAAAGAAGCAGATGGCCGTGATGATAAGCGCGTAGACAAGCTCGATTTTGATGCCACAGAAGAAGCCCTGCCGCACGCGCTCCTTTTTGCCTGCGCCCTCGTTCTGCGCCATCAGAGTCGTCATGGCATGGGCGATGTTCTGCTGGGGGATGTAGGCGAAATCGTCAATGCGGCTGGAAGCGGTGAATGCTGCCATTGCGTTGACGCCCATCGTGTTGACGATGGCCTGCACTGCAATTTTGCCCAGCTGAACGGTGGCCTGCTGCATCGCACTCGCCCAGCTGTAGCTGACCGTTTTGCGGAGAAGCGAACCGTCAAAGATGAACCAGCGGCGGCCCAATTGGAGCACCGGGACTTTGACACGGATATAGAGAATGCAGAGAACACAGCAGAGAGCCTCGCTGAGGACGGTAGACAGGGCACAGCCCTCAGAGCCCCAGTTCAGGGCGCGGACAAAGAAGAGGTCGCCGCCGATGTTCAGAATAGAACTGATCATCAGGAAGTAGAGCGCGCTTTTGCTGTCGCCCAGCGCACGCATGGTGGCGGCGAGGAAGTTATAGAAGAAGGTGAAGATGAGTCCCGCAAAGACGATGCGGAGGTAATTGACCGCGATGGGGAGAATTTCGGCCGGGACTTGGAGCAGGCGGAGGAGCGGATTTGCAAGCAGGATGCAGAGGGCGGAGAACACCAGCGAAAAGACTGTGCCTGCGATCGCGGTCGTGGAGACCTGCCGCTCGACGAGCTTCTGGTCGCCTGCACCGAAGGCAGTGCTGACAAGGATGCCTGCGCCCAGACACATACCGTTGATGAACAAAATCGCCAGCGTCATGAGCGGGTTGGATGTACCGACGGCGGCAAGGGCGTCCTCACCGACGAATTTGCCGACGATGATGCTGTCGGCGGCGTTGTAGGTCAGCTGGAACAGATTGCCCAGCACAAGGGGAACGGTGAAATTGACCAGCAAGGGAGTGATTGAGCCGGTCGTCATGTCTTTTGTCATGTTAGAATCTCTTTTCTGAATGGGCTTGCCCTCTCCGTCATCCCTTCGGGATGCCACCTCTCCCAGAGTGAGAGGCAAGGCTCTCCCTTTGGGAGAGCTGTCACGAAGTGACTGAGAGGGTGAGCAAGTTTTTTTAAATCGTTGTACGTCCGCTGAAAATCGCCAAGGCGGAACGGCTCGTTCCGTTGGCGATGAGCTGCGCGGCGGCATGGAGTGCTGCGCCTGCACTGGGCGAGGCGGGGATGGCGTCTGTCCGAAGGACACGCTGGGCGGCACGGGTGGCATCGGTGGTGGAGACGGCGGCAACATTGTCCACAACATAGGAGTTGAAGTTTTTCGGGACAAAGCCGAAGCCGATCTCCGGGATGCCGTGGTTCCCGATGAATCCGCCCGCGAGAGCCTGACTTTCGTATGGCTCGACCGCAACGATGCGGACATCGTTCGTCCAGCCCTTGATGGTCTCACCGACGCCGGTAATTGTGCCGCCGCTGCCGACGCCGATGGTGATGGTGTCCACAAGGCTGGCGTTCTCCCGCGCGATGGAGCGGACGATGGATGGGCCGGTGACTCGGCGGTGGTACTCCGGGTTGTCGTCGTTGGCGAGCCAGTTCATATAATACCAGCCCTTTTCAGCGGCAGTCCGTTCGGCCAGTGTCCGTGCGCCGTGAAGCCCGGAACGGGCGGGCGAATGCAGGATCTTCGCGCCCATCCGGAGCAGGTTCTCCTGCCGGAGTGCGGGGGCATCCTCGGGCATGACGAGCACCACCGGATGCCCGGCGGTCAGTCCGGCCAGCGTCAGTGCGGACGCGAATGCACCCGAGGATGCTTCGATGATGGGCTGACTGGGAAGCAGGCCGTGACGCTCGGCGGCAAGTGCCAGCATCCCCTCCGCAAGGGAATCCCGGGACGTTCCGGTCGCGCCGTTGAAGTCCAGATAGGCGTAGAGCCGCCCGCGAAGGCCGCAGTCCGCAAGATAACCGCGAAGCTCCACGATGGGGCAGGGCAGAAGGGTCTGGTAAAAGTTGGGATAGATGTTTGACACGAAAACCTCCAATAATAGCTGCCTAAAATAGGCTTCCCCTTGAGGGGAAGCTGTCGAGCGGATGCGAGACTGATGAGGTGGAAGCGCAGAGGGAAGATTCTTTTAATCGGGGGTCTCCACCTCATCCGTCACTTCGTGCCACCTTCCCCTCAAGGGGAAGGCTGACATCTTTAATCGTATCGCAAACCATTGCCAGCGTCAAGAAGCGGTTTGGCAAAACGGAGAATTTTTGCGCGAAAAATCGGCAAAGTGATGCAAAAAATGCTTGACAAGCGGGGTGCGGTCTGCTATACTTCCTTTGTAAAGCAAAAAAACTTTACAAACATCGGAGGTCAGAGCGGTGGCAAAGGATTTAGAAATGGGCTATCTGCTCGATTTTTACGGCGAGGTGCTGACCGAAAAACAGCGGGAAATGCTTCGTCAGTATTACAACGACGACCTCTCCCTCAGCGAGATCGGAGAAAACTTCGGCATCACACGGCAGGGGGCGCGGGACGCCATCAAGCATGGCGAGACCACCCTGAAGGAGCTGGAAGCCAAGGTCGGCTTTGCGGCGCGGTACCGCCGGGTGCAGGAAAAGCTCGAGGAACTGGAACAGATGGTGATCGACGCACGGTTCGAGTGCACCGGCCCTTACGCCCGGCTGACGACGACCGAGTATGCAGACACCCTGACAAAGATGCTCGAGACGATCCGTTCCATCGACGAAGTGAACGAGAGCTGAACATCAACATTTTGAGAGGAGCACCGAACAATGGCATTTGAATCTTTGACCGACCGCCTTGCCGGTGTGTTCAAGAAGCTGCGCGGCCACGGCAAACTGACCGAGGCCGATATCAAGGCAGCAATGCGCGAAGTCCGAATGGCCCTGCTGGAGGCAGACGTCAACTACAAGGTCGCGAAGGACTTCTGCGCAAAGGTCTCTGAGCGTGCAATGGGTCAGGAGGTCATGGAAAGCCTGACCCCCGCACAGCAGGTCGTGAAGATCGTCAACGAAGAGCTTGTTTCTCTGATGGGCGGCGAGGAAGCTCCCCGCCTCATCGTGAAGAACAAGGGTCAGACCATCATCATGCTCTGCGGCTTGCAGGGCAACGGTAAGACCACCCACGCGGCAAAGCTTGCGAAGTACTTCATCAAGCAGGGCCGCCGCCCGATGCTGGTCGCCTGCGATATCTATCGTCCGGCGGCTATCGACCAGCTGCAGGTCGTCGGCAAGCAGGCCGGCGCACCGGTCTTTACGTTGGCAGGCGAAAAGCCGCCCGTCATTGCGAAAAAGGCTCTGGCACACGCCAAGGACTACGGCAACGATATCGTCATCCTCGATACCGCAGGCCGTCTGCAGATCGATGAAGTCCTGATGCAGGAGCTTGTCCAGATCAAGGAAGCCGTTCCGGTGGACGAGACGCTGCTGGTCGTCGATGCGATGGCCGGTCAGGACGCAGTCAATGTTGCAAAGACCTTCAATGAGACGGTCGGCATCGACGGCATCATCCTCACCAAGACCGACGGCGATACCCGCGGCGGTGCAGCCCTTTCGGTGCTGTCCGTCACCGGAAAGCCCATCAAGTTCCAGGGCACAGGCGAGAAGCTGGATGACCTTGAAGTCTTCCATCCCTCCCGCATGGCAAGCCGCATCCTCGGCATGGGCGATGTGCTCAGCCTCATCGAGCGGGCACAGGATGCCGCCGACGAGAAGGCCGCTGAGGAAACTGCAAAGCGGATGCTCGAGAACAAGTTCGACATGAACGACATGCTCGACCAGTTCGCACAGATCCGGAAGATGGGCGGCGCGGGCGCGATGCTCTCGATGCTCCCGGGCGGTGCAGGCATCGATGCGAGCCAGTTCGATGAAAAAGCCTTCGACCGCATCGAGGCGATGATCTACTCGATGACGAAGGAAGAGCGCGAGAAGCCCTCCATCATCAATCCGAAGCGCAAACGCCGTATCGCGGCGGGCAGCGGCACCCGGGTCGAGGACGTCAACAAGCTGCTCAAGCAGTTTGAGATGATGCAGAAGATGATGAAGCAGTTCAAGAAGAGTCCCAAGGGATTCGCACGGCGTCTGGGCGGCATGATGGGAAACCCCAATGCCTTCCGAGGCCTGAAATAATGTTGGTATAAGACCCCGAAGATGGGTTTGTACAGATAAATAAAAACGCCCCGCAAAAGGGCATCACAAGAATTTTTGGAGGATATTTATTATGGCAGTTAAGATTCGTCTGCGCCGCGTTGGTGCTAAGAAGGCTCCCTTCTATCGTGTTGTTGTTGCTGACAGCCGCTTCCCCCGCGATGGCCGCTTCATCGAGGAGATCGGCACTTATGATCCGAACAAGGAGCCCTCTGTCGTGAGCATCGACGCTGAGAAGGCAAAGCAGTGGATCGCTAACGGCGCACAGCCCACCGACACCGTCCGCGTGCTGCTGAAGAAGTCCAACATTCTGTAAGTAGGAGGGCTGACTCATGCAGGAGCTGTTGCTGGCAGTTGCCCGCGGCCTCGTTGAGGATAAGGACGCCGTCAAGGTCACGGTGGACGCTCCCCGCGAGGACGGCACCATCGTCTACCACCTGAGCGTGGCAGAGGGAGATATGGGCCGTGTCATCGGCAAGCAGGGCCGGATCGCAAAAGCCATTCGTGTGGTGATGCGCGCGGCTGCTGTGCGGGTCGATGAAAAGGTCCTTGTTGAGATCGACTGAGCACCCTACTGGCCCTTTGCCTTCCGGCAGAGGGCTTTTTTGTTATAAAAATCAACCTCTCCGTCATTGCTTCGCAATGCCACCTCTCCTATCAGGAGAGGCTTGAAAAATATCATCTAACCACAGCAGGCTCTCCTATTAGGAGAGCTGTCTGCGAAGCAGACTGAGAGGTTTGTCTATATAGGAGCAATTATGATGCAGCAATATCTTGAGGCGGGCAAGGTCGTCACCACACATGGGGTGCGCGGCGAAATGAAGCTGGAGCTGTGGTGCGACGGCGTGGCGTTCCTGAAAAAGGTCGGTAAGCTGTACACCTCAGTCAAGGGCGGCAGAGCCTACAACATCGAGTCCATCCGCCCGCAGGGTCAGATGGCACTGCTCAAGCTCGAGGGCGTGGACGATATGGACGCAGCACGAGCCATGCGGGGTCAGGTGTTCTACTTTGACCGGAACGATGCGACCCTGCCCGAGGGCCGCTGGTATGTCGCCGACCTCATCGGCTGTGAGGTGCGGGACGCCGACAACGGCAAGGTGTACGGTGTGGTGACGAGCGTCGACCATCCCGGCGCGCAGGACATCTACACCGTCAAAGCCCCCAGCGGGAAAGAATATATGTTCCCGGGCGTGGATGCCTTCTTGAAAGAGCGCAACCCGCCGGAGGGATATATCCTTGTCACCCCCATCCCGGGTCTGCTGGACGACGATTTTGACAGCGAACGGGAGGAAGAGTGAGCTATGGGAATGCGCGTTGATATCGTGACCCTCTTCCCCGAAATGTGCCAGCAGGTGTTGGACGCCAGCATCATCGGCCGTGCGGCCAAGCGCGGCTACATCGAGACGCACTGCCATCAAATTCGGGATTACACCCTCAACCGCCAGAAGCAGACCGATGACTATCCCTATGGCGGTGGATGCGGCATGGTGCTGTACGCCCAGCCCATTGCGGACTGTCTGCGTGCTGTCCAGAAGGAAGTCGAGGAACAAGGACGACCCAAGCCGCATATTGTATTCTTGACGGCAGGCGGTGCGCGGTACACCGAAGAACATGCCCGGCGGCTGGCCGAGTACGATAATCTGACGCTGGTCTGCGGCCATTATGAGGGCATCGACGAGCGTGTCATCGAAGCCTTTGCGGATGAGGAGATCTCCATCGGCGACTATATCCTGACCGGCGGCGAGCTGGCGAGTCTGGTCGTGGCGGACAGTGTGCTCCGCCTGAAGCCCGGCGTTCTGGCCGAACAGAAGGGCTATGAAGAAGAAAGCTACTGGGACGGTCTGCTGGAATATCCCCAGTATACCCGCCCCGAGGTCTGGGAGGGCCGTGCTGTGCCGCAGGTCTTGCTGGGCGGCGACCATCAGAAGATCGACGCATGGCGCGGCGAACAGAGCCGTACCCGCACCCGTCTGCGCCGTCCGGAGCTGTATGAACAGTGGTGTGAGACGCACCCCATCACCGAGCTGCCCAAGTGGAAGCGCGGCGAGAATATGCGTCTCGTGAAAACGGAGGAGCAGTGGAAGGCCGCCGCAAAGCTGTTCGCCGAGGGCCGCCGCACCGTCTGTGCCGACGGCTGGACGCAGGAATATCTCGACAGTCTGACCGAGGAAAGCTTCCTCGAGCAGCTGAAGGCCGAGAAAAAAGAGGGCTGGGTCTGCTACCTCCACACGACGAAGGATGTGCCGGATGCAATGGTGAGCGTCAGCCACAAGACCGGACAGGTGGAGCACCTGTTCGTGGCGGAAGCTGCACGCGGAAAGGGCATCGGCCAGAAGGTGCTGGACTTTGCCCGGAAGAAGCTGGAAGAGCACGAGCACCCGACCCTGACCGTTCTGAACACCAACAGCCGCGCCATCGCGCTCTATTGGCGGATGGGCTGGCGCGTCACCGGAAAGGCGATGATCTTCGACCCGAAAACCGACGACACCGTTGTGAAGTACAGCGAGCTGCTGGTGATGCAGTACGAGGGCTGAAACGGGTCGAATGCCCAAAATTGTTGAAAACTTTTGTATTACCCCGCCAAGGTTGTGGAAATAATTTTGGTATCTTTGTATAAAAGGTGAAAAAAGCCCCCCTTTTCATTGGGAAATCCGCCAAAAATGCGTCGAAGGGCTGTACAATGGTTTTGGCTTGCGATAAAATAGATGCAACACAACAGGCACAATTAGATTCTGCATTCCCGAGAACGATAATAGATAGGAGCGTTTTACTATGTACGTCAAAGAAGTTACCGTTGAAAATCAGGTTGGTCTGCACGCCCGTCCCGCAACTTTCTTTATCCAGAAGGCTAACGAGTTCAAGTCTTCCATCTGGGTCGAGAAGGAAGAGCGTCGTGTAAACGCAAAGAGCCTGCTGGGTGTCCTGTCTCTGGGCATCGTGGGCGGTACCACCATCCGCATCATCGCCGATGGCGCAGACGAGCAGGCTGCTGTTGACGGCCTGATCAAGCTGGTCGAGTCCGGCTTCGCAGAGTAATTCGAGCCTTTGAAACATGGAAGCGGCGGGGTGACCTGCCGCTTTTTTGGTATTTCCCCGAAAGGAGGCTGGGTATGGCGGAAAGCAACCAGAGAACGCTGCTGAACACCCTGCGGGAGGAAAAGGCCGGGCATGTCAAGGGTGGCATCTACCATAAGGTACAGGTCGAGCTGACCTACAACTCGAACCACATCGAGGGAAGCCGCCTGACCCACGACCAGACCCGCTATATCTACGAGACGAACACCATCGGGATGGAAAACGGCATCCTGAATGTGGACGACATCGTGGAGACGGCAAACCATTTCCAGTGCATCGACCTTATCATTGAACATGCAGAAGAGCCGCTGACCGAAGAATTCATCAAGCTGCTCCACCGGACGCTGAAA
>CAVJGY010000021.1:0-12517 GCA_963648915.1 Acutalibacteraceae bacterium
CTCTTGGAGTTTATGGGGTTTTATGCCTGCGGCTGGGCGTTGGACTGGGCGAGGAACTCGGCGGCGTCATCGGGGATGTCGTCGAAGTTGGACTCGTCGCCGATATCAACATTCAGCGGCGGCTTCTTGAAGAGGATGTCGTACATGATGGGGACGATGTACAGGGTCATCAGGGTCGCATAGGCCAGACCACAGATGATGACGATCGCCATGCCGCTCATCAGCTGGCTTGCCATATCGTCGCTGAACACCATCTGGAGCATCGCGAGAACGGTCGTCAGGGTCGTCATGAGGATGGGGCGCATACGGGTCTTGCCCGTTGCGACCAGAGCCGCACGGCAATCCATACCGCCCAGACGGAGCTGGTTAGTGTAGTCGACGAAGACGATACCATTGTTGACGACCGTACCCATCAGAACGATGAAGCCCATCAGGGAGATCATCGTCAACTGCTGGTTGGTCGCCAGCAGACCCAGCAGGCCGCCGGTGAAGGCCAGAGGCACGGTGAAGAGGACGATGAAGGGGGACAGCAAGCTCTGGAACTGCGCCACCATGACGAGGTAGACGAAGGGGAGAGCCAAGCCCATCCACTGCACCATTTCATCGACCATGAAGTTGACGGTATCGGACTCGCCGCCCATCGAGAAGCTGAAGCCCTCCGGCATCTCGCCGCTCTGAGCGTACTCGTTCAATTTCTGTTCCAACACACGGGACTGAACGGTGGTGTTGTAGCCGTCCAGCGTATCGGCCGTAACGGTGATGTACTGGGTCTGGTTCTCGCTGGTGATGGAGTCCGGCGCAGTGCCCTCGACCCAGGTTGCGATATCGCCCAGCGTGCAGGTGCCCGTCGTGGTCGTGCCGTCTGCCGACATGACGCTTGTCTCGAAGGTGATGTCCATCATGTTTTCCTTCGTCACGGGGTCAAGGTTGTCAGAGATCTTGACGTTCATGGTCGTGCCGTCAATGCTGACCGGGGTCTGCGCGGTGGTGGTCGTCGTGAGCTTGGCAGCGATCTGTTGATAGACCTGCGCAACGGTCAGGCCGTAGGAACGAACCAGATCGCGGTCGATGTGGAGGTTGATGGTGGAATCGCCGTTGCCCAGACCGGTGGTCGCATTGGCGAAGCCCTCGGTGCTGTTCACCATCTCGACGACCTTCTCGCCCAGCTGGTTCAGGGTCTCGGAATCCGTGCCGTAAATCTTGACGCTCAGGCCGCTTGCCAGCTGGCTGGTAAGCTCCTGCATACCGCTGATCTCGACGGAAGCGGTGCAGTTCTCGATGCCGCTGACGGCATCCTCGAGAGCCTGCCGTGCGGTCTCGATGGCCGAGGAAGACAAGCTCTCGTTGAGCATGACGTTGATCTTATAAGTGCCATAGCTGTTGGCGGCATTCAGCAGATCGGTGATGGTGCTGGGCAGACCCAGCTGACCGATATCGATGCCCGCGATGCTGGTATCCGTCGTGATGCCGACTTCCTCGACATTCTCGACGTTCATGACGGCCTCCACGACCTGACCCGCCACGGCGTAGGACTCCTCCTTGGACAGGGAGTCATCCGTGGTAAGGGTGATGGAAGCTTCATTGCTGGTGATGGTCGGCAGCAAGACGATGCCCATCGAGAAAACACGCCAGCCGCAGAAGCCCAGCAGTGCGATGGCCGCGATCAGCGGAAGGGCGCGGTGCTTCAAGCACCACTCGAGGCTCTTGCCGTAGCCGTTCTGGATCTTCTCGAACCATGCCAGCTTCTTCGGCTCAGCCTTTCTCAGGACGGTTGCCGAGGCCGCCGGGACGACGGTCATTGCAACGATGAGGGAAGCCATCAGGCAGTAACCGATGCAGAGAGACATGGGCTGCAGCAGGCTGCGGACGATGCTGGACGAGAAGATAACGGGCAGGAAGACACAGACCGAGGTCAAGGTCGATGCTACGATGGACATGCCGACCTGCTTCGTGCCCTGCACGGCAGCACGCGCCGCCGGAACACCGCGGCTGCGGAGACGGTAGATGTTTTCGATGACGACGACCGAGTTGTCGACCAGCATACCGATGCCGAGCGACAGACCCGCCAGCGTCATGACGTTCATATCCAGACCCGTGAAGTACATCAGGACGACTGCAAAGACGACCGACAGCGGGATGCTGACACCGACAACGAGGGTCGGCTTGATGTCCTTCAGGAAGATGGCCAGAACGATGATAGCCAGTGCTGCACCGATGGCCATACTGCTGAGGATGCTCTTGACGATGATGGTGATGTAGTTGCCCTGATTGGACAGAACGACAACATGCAGGCCGTCATACTGAGCTTCCAGCTCATTGAATGCCTCAAGGCAGTTGGTCGAGACGGTGCTTGCGCTGGAAACGGAGCTCTTGAAAATCTTCAGGACAGCGGCACGCTCCCCGTTCAGGCGGGTGTAGCTGTCCTCTGCGTTGTCGATGATCTCCACATCGGCCACATCCGACAGGCGGACATCGCCGAAGCCGTCGACGTGCAGGAGCAGTGCGCCCTCGATATCCTCGACGCTGTCGTACTCCTCGCCGACTTTCAGCAGCCAAGACTGGCCGCTCTTATCCTCGACATAGCCCGCCGGCATCGAGAAGTTCTGGGCGTAGATGAGGGTCGCCAATGTGTCGATATCCAGCATCTTGGTGACGTCCGAGCTTTCCAGTGCCTTGGCCTTGGCCTCCTCGTACTGCTGCACGGCGTCCTTATACTGGCTCTCGTAGTTGTTCAGCATATCGCGGGCGTCGGTGAACTGCATGTAGGCCTGCAACTGCTGATAGGAGTAGTCGCCGACGGCCTGCGAGAGGGAATTCATCATGCCGGGAACATTGTCCAGAGCCTTGATGGTATCTTCCAATGTGTTGTAGATGGTGCTGAGGCTCTGCTGCACCTGCAGATCGTCCGCCAAGTTGCTGGCGGTCGTGCCCTCGGTGCCCGTCTCAACATTCAGACGTGCCTGCAACTGCTGCAGAGCGGTCGTCAGCTTGTCGGTGATGCTGCGCAGTTCCGCCACGATCTCAATAAGGGAATCGATGTCCCGCATACCGGTCTCGTTGAACTGATCCATGACGTGCTGCAGACCGTCGCGGACTTCAATGAGGGCCTGCTGGATCTCCGGCTCCTGTACCACGTCGATGAGCTGGTTGACGCTCTCGAGCAAGGCCTGCGCCTGATCCTTGACGACCTTGATGGCGTCCTCAAACTCGCTGCCGACCTGTCCCATGATGGTGTTCGAGACGAGGTTGCCGTAGTTTTTGAGCTGCTTATTGTATTCCTTGCGGCCAGCTTCGATCTGAGCCGCCGCATCATCCAGCTGTGCCTTTGCGTCGGCAAGCTGGGTGTTGATGACCTCCATCAACTTTTCGTTGATGACGTCGATCTTGCTCTGGTTGAGCTGAACCTGCACCAGCTTCTCGATCAGACCATTGGTGGAAACGCTGGACACGCCGCCCTTGCGTTCGACGTAGGGGACAAGGGTGTCGCTGACGAAATCCGACAGCTCGTAGACGTCGCTTCCTTCACGGCTGACAGCCACGGTCATGAACGCGTTCATGTTCAGGCTGTACTCGATGATCGAGGGGGTCAGACAGCTGCTTGGAAGGCTGGACGCGGTCTGGTCGACCTTGTTCGACACCTTGACGAGCGCGCTGTTCATATCCGTGCCCTCGTTGAACTGCATCAGCAGAAGGCTGTAGTTCTCCGCCGATGTCGCCGTGATCTTTTCGACGCCCGACACCGTACCCAAGGCATTTTCCATCACGTTGGAGACCTCGCTCTCCACACGCTCCGGGCTTGCACCGGGGTAGACAGTGACGACCATCAGATACGGTGTACTGACGTCTGGCAAGAGGTTCGTCTGCATCTTTGTCAGGGCGACAAAGCCCAGCATCAGAACCATGATGACAGCAACCAGCACCGTAAACGGCTTTTTTACACTGTACTTTTCCATTTTTCTACCGTTTCCTTGTCCGTCGTGTTCCTTTCACGACCATCTTTTTCTGCCCAGGGGCAGAATTTCTGAGTTGCTTTAACACTCCTAATTATACACGAGGGGCGAGGAGTTTCAATAGAGGAAAACCAATTCTTTAACAAAACTTTTTTCTTCTTTTGGTTTTTCCGGCTTTTTTGAGCCATATAGTTTTAATTCTTGAGGGACTTTCGCTTTAAATTCTTCTTTAGTCGTGGAAATGTGGTTTTGATTATGGTATACTACCTATCAGAATGGATGATTAGGCTCTTTTGAGAGTCTGCCCGATAGATCGAAACCCGATTTCGTGACCCAAATGAGGAATGCTATGAAAAAAGTCATCTCTGTCCGTTTCAAGGAAAACGGAAAAAGCTATTATTTTGACCCGGCCGATGCTGACATCAAGACCGGGGACTACGTTATTGTCGAGACGGCCCGCGGCATCGAATGCGGCGAGGTCGTGCAGGGCGTGAAGGAGATCGCCGACGCCGCTGTTCCCAAGGCGTTGAAGCCCATCACCCGGATGGCCGACAGTGTGGACATCCGCCGGATGCACCAGAACCGGGAGGACGAGAAGCGTGCCTTCCACACCTGTCAGGAGTGCATCGCCCGTCACGGTCTGGAAATGAAACTGGTCGAGGCTGAATACACCCTCGACCGCTCGAAGATCATGTTCTACTTCACGGCCGACGGCCGTGTGGACTTCCGCGAGCTCGTCAAGGACCTTGCGGGCATCTTCCACACCCGCATCGAGCTGCGTCAGATCGGCGTGCGCGACGAGAGCAAGATGATCGGCGGTCTGGGCATCTGCGGCCAGCCCTTCTGCTGCTCCCGCTTCCTGAAGGATTTCCAGCCCGTGTCCATCAAGATGGCAAAGGAGCAGGGACTTTCCCTCAACCCGACCAAGATCAGCGGCGCGTGCGGCCGTCTGATGTGCTGCCTCGCCTACGAGGAGAGTGCATATGAGTATCTGAACAGCATCATGCCGATGGTCGGCAGCACGGTGCGCACCCCGGACGGCCTCGGCACGGTGCTGGAGGTCAACCCGGTCTCCGGCTATCTGCGTGTCCGCTGCGGCACGGAGGCTCTGACCCCCCGGTACTACAAGGTCGGCGTCTGCGAGTATGTCAGCGGCGGCAAGCGTCCGCCCCGCCGCCCCGACCCGGACGACGATTATTCCGGTGTGCGGAACCCTGCCCCGGTGGTGGCCTCGGCCAACGCCGACGGCAGCAGCTCCGGCTGTCCGAATTGCGCCCGGAGAGAAAAACCAAGCAAATAACTATGAAATAATTTTTCAGGGAATTTGAACGGTTAGTCTGCTAAAACTAACTTTTCTTCGTGATTTTTGCCAAAAATCTCCTTCAATTTTCCCCAGAAGTTAGCCCATGTTTTTGTGCAACCCCACAAAAAATGAAAAATTGCTTTTTGCACGATACGGTTAGTCTTGCCTTTTCATTTTCGCTTTGCTAAAATGCAATCAAGGATAGATTTCCGGGGAAGCTTGCTGGAATCGTGCAGTGGCTCGCTTCTTCCTAAAAAAGACGCACGAGAGATAAAGGAGAGTTTTATTATGGCACACAAGGTTTCTGACGCATGTGTTGGCTGCGGTGCTTGCGAGGGCGCATGCCCGGTTGGTGCTGTCACCGTTGATGGTGGCGTTGCAGTTGTGAACGCTGATAGCTGCATCGATTGCGGTGCTTGCGAGGGCGCATGCCCCACTGGTGCTATCACCGCTGAATAATCAGCTGGCGATTTCCACAAATACGCACATAAGAGCAGCAGACCTGTCAAAAGCGGGTCTGCTGCTTTTCTTTCATGCACAATTTTCAACAAATTCCACGCCTAATATTTTATAAGAGGATTCGGCTCTCGGATATGGAACATTCTACAGAGATTTTGTATAATAAAACAGAAGTCTATTGCTCGTCCGTCCATCGGTTTGGCTCGGACGCACTGCTGCTGGCGCGGTTCTCTGAGCCGAAGCGGGCGCAGAAAGCCGCCGACCTGTGCTCGGGCTGCGGCATCGTCTCGCTGGAATGGCACGACCGGGGGCATCGCGGCTCTTGTGCGGCCATCGAGCTTCAGCCCGAGGCCAGCGCGTTGTTAGCGGAAGCCGTCGAAGCCCAGCACCTCGACCACATCACCCCCTTCTGCGCTGACCTGCGCACCTTCCGGGAGGGAGAGGGGCAGTTTGACCTCTGCGCCTGCAACCCGCCCTATTTCACCGCCGGGCCGCAGAGCACCACCGCCGCCCGTGCCACGGCACGGCACGAGACGGACTGCTCCCTCGACGATGTATGTTCCTGCGCCTTCCGTCTGCTGAAGGACGGCGGGCGTCTCTCGCTCTGCCATCGCCCCGAACGGCTGGCCGAGGTGCTGGCCGTCCTGCGGGCACACCGTCTTGAGCCGAAGCGTCTGGCGTTCGTCAAGAACCGACCGGATTCTGCACCGTGGCTCTTCCTCGTGGAGGCGCAGAAGAACCGCAAGACCGGACTGCGGGTCGAGGCGGATGTGCTCATCTCGGCTGGAAGTGCACTTTACGGAAACAACAATTAAGCCTCTCCTGACAGGAGAGGTGGCAATGCGTCAGCATTGACGGAGAGGTTTATAGAAATCAACCTCTCAGCCGCTTCGCGGCAGCTCCCCTGATAGGGGAGCCTTTCAGATGTTAATTTAGTTTAGGAGGCATTTTATGGCCGGAACTCTCTATATCGTGGCGACGCCCATCGGCAACCTCGAGGACATGCCGCCCCGTGTTGCGGCGACCTTCGGCGCGGCGGATTTCATCGCCGCCGAGGACACCCGGGTAACGATGAAGCTGCTGAACTTTCTCGGCCTGAAAAAGCCGATGGTGAGCTATTACGAGCACGCCCTGCAGAAGGGCGAAGGCATCCTGCGCCGCATCGAGGCGGGCGAGAACTGCGCCCTCTGCTCGGATGCAGGAATGCCCTGCGTCTCCGACCCCGGCGAGGTCATCGTCCGGGACGCGCTGGCACGGGGCATCAAGGTCGTGCCCGTTCCGGCGGCGTCCGCCTGTGTCACCGCACTGGCCGTGTCGGGTCAGGACACCTCCCGCTGGGTGTTCGAGGGCTTTCTGCCCGTCAACAAGAAGCAGAAGCGGGAGCGTCTGGCCGAGCTGATGGGCGAGAAGCGCACCGTCATCTTCTACGAAGCCCCCCACAAGCTCCGTACCACGCTGGATGACCTGACGGGTGCATTCGGCGAGGAGCGGAGCATCACCCTCTGCCGGGAGCTGACGAAGCTCCACGAGGAGATCTGGAAAACCACCCTCGGCGAGGCCGTTTCCCACTACAAGGAGAACGAGCCGCGCGGCGAATACGTCCTTGTCATGGCTGGTGCGCCCGCCGACGAGAACGCAGGCGAGGAGCTGACCCTTGAGCAGGCCGCACAGCGTGCCTTGGAGCTGACGCAGGAGGGATTCGGCCCTTCTGCCGCCGCCAAAGCCGCCGCACAGGGCACACCCTACTCCAAGAGTGAAGTATACAAGCAACTGCTGATCTTACAGCAGGAAGTTTAATCTATATTTGAGGAGGACCCCTTTCGTGACCAGACTTTTGATCCTGAGCGACAGCCATAACAGCCGTGAGGCTGTCGAACGCATCCTGAACGCCGAGGCTTCGACCATCGACGCTTTGATTTTTTTGGGCGACGGCCTGCGTGATCTGGAATTAGCGTTGACCCGTTACCCCCGGCTTCGCGCCTATTCGGTGGCGGGCAACTGCGACTACGGCGCACTCGAGCCGCTGGACGGGCTGGTCTCCTTCGACCAGTGCGTCATCTTCTACACTCACGGTCACATGTATGGGGTGAAATACAATCTGGATACCCTGACGGACGCCGCTTCTGCACGGGGCGCGGACATCGCCCTCTTCGGACACACCCACATCCCGCTGGCCGAGCATCGCGAGAAGGTCTTTCTGTTCAACCCCGGCTCCTGCGGCCGCTGTTACACCGGGCCGAACACCTACGGCATCCTGACGCTGGACAACGGCAAGGTCACAAGCTATGAACACAAAGAGGTACCACGCACATGAGCATCAATGAAGTGCGCTATCTGCCCGAATGCGGCAGCACCAACGCTTATGTAAAAGAGCATTTTGAAGAATTCGGCCCGGTGGGTGCGGTCTACACCACCAACCAGACCGCCGGGCGCGGCCGTCTGGGTCGCAGCTGGCTCAACGCCGACGGCCGGGCACTGTATTACACGGTCGCCATCCGGGAGCCGCTGGCACAGCCGTCGACCCTGCCCCTGCTGGCAAGTCTGGCCGTCAAAAAGCAGCTGGCTCTCCGCTATGGCGTCGAATGCCAGATCAAATGGCCGAATGACCTGCTGCTGAACGGCAAGAAAATCGTCGGCATCCTCTGCGAGGGTGTCTGCTACGGCTACGAGAATCAGGGACGGGGCATCCTCTGCGGCATCGGCATCAACCTCGCACAGCCCCAGAGCTATTTTGACGCTGCCGAGCTGCCCCACGGTACATCGCTGGAATTGCAGGGCGCGAACGTCGACCTCAGCACCGACCCGCAATGGCTGGCCGAGGCACTGACCGACTTCGGCTTTGACCGCCCGATGTACGTTTTCGCGCGGGAAGGCTTCGCGCCCTTCCGGGAGGAGTACAAGGCCGTCTGTGTCAACCTTGGCCGCCGGGTCACCTTCGACCTGCCGAACGGGGAGAAGGGCGCAGGCGAGGCCATCGATGTTGACGAAGAAGGCCGTCTCGTCGTCCGCACCGACGCAGGCGAGGAGCATGTCTTTACGGGCGAGGTCTCCGTCCACGGCATCTACGGCGCAGTCTGAGCTTTATAAAAAACAAACAAGAACCCCCTCCGACGCTTGCGGTACATCGGAGGGGGTTCTTGTTTGGGGTATTGCTTTGGTGTGAGGAGGAATCATGTGCAAGGGGAGCGGTTGCGGCCCCGCTGCCCTTGTGATTTATAGTATACCCGATTTTGAAGCAAAAGTCATTACTTTCTTGTGAAAATTATGTTAATTAGCGCAGGAAATCTTTTCACTTTCCTTTTTGTGCTTCTTCGTGCAGCCGACCTTGTTTAACATAACCTTCGGCGTTATGCAGGTTTCCTGCGATCTGCGCCTCCGACACCTGCTTGATGATCCGGGCGGGGACGCCGACCACCACCGAGCCGTCCGGGATGTTCATCCCCTCGGGGACGAGCGCGCCTGCACCGATGATGCAGTTTTTGCCGACGACACAGTGGTTCAGCAGGGTCGCGTGCATCCCGATGAGCGTTCCGTCGCCGACGGTGCAGCCATGCACGATGGCACTGTGACCGACCGTGACGTTCTTGCCCAGCGTCACACTTCCGCCCTCGTCGCAGTGGAGGACGGCGTTGTCCTGCACATTGCTGCCCTCGCCGACCGTCAGCCTGCCGTCGTCGCCCCGCAGGACTGCCCCATACCAGACTGACGAGCCGGGCTTGAGCACCACATCGCCCAGCACGGTCGCATTGTCCGCAACAAAGACTGCGCCCTCATCCTGGGGCATTTTTCCACCAAAGGAGAGTATCATTGTTGAAAAACCACCTTTCTCTTTTCGCGCTTTTATGGTATTCTTTTAGTAAGGTTCTTTTTTCAGAAAAATCTGTCACCGCAAATGCGCGATGACCGATGGAGGATACATTGATGCAAAAAAAATCTCTTTTCTGCCGCATGACAGCTCTTCTGCTGACCTTCGTGCTGGCGGCGGCGGTCGCCCTTCCGGGTCTGGCCGTCTACGAAATGCCCATCCAGACCGCGAACGAAGCCGAGTCGGTCTACCTCTTCAATCTGGACACGGGCAAGCCCATCCTCGAGCAGAACGCGGAGCAATCCCGCTACATTGCCAGCCTGACAAAGATGATGACGGCTCTGCTTTTCCTTGAAAGCGGAAAAGACCTGAACGAGAGCATCACCATCCCGGCCAGCCTGACGCAGGAATTCAAGGACATTCAGAACGCCAACGGCAGCACCATCAATCTCCGCATCGGGGAGACGGTGCGCCGCATCGACCTGCTGTATGGTCTGCTGGTCGCCAGTGCCAACGACGCCGCCAGTGTCATCGCGATGGACGTCGCGGGCGACATCCCGACCTTCGTTGCACGGATGAACGAGCGCGCCAAGGAGCTGGGCTGCACCGGAACGTCGTTTACCTGCGTGCACGGCCTGTACGATTACGGCAATGTCTCCTCGGCAGAGGACCTCGCCAAGATCGCCGCCGCCTGCTACGCCAACGAAACGTACATGATGGTCGCCAACACCCCGACCTACACCCTTCCGGCCACCAATCTTCACCAGAACGAGCGTCAGATCAAGTCGACCAACCTGATGCTCAACCCGGAATACGCCTACTACCGCGATTACATCCGGGGCATGAAGACCGGCTTCACCACGCTGGCTGGCCGCTGCTATGTGACGTTCGCCGTGCAGGACGGCCACACCTATGGTCTGGTGGTGCTGGGGTCTGACCTCGACAACATCTATCGTGAAAGCTCCGAGATGCTGGACTGGGCCTTTGCGAGCTTTTCCGACCGGGAGCTGGTCGACACCGAGACGGTGCTGACGACCGTTCCGCTGAACAAATGCCGCTCGGAGGAGGCCGTTGAGCTGTACGCCGCCGAGCCGGTCAGCGGCTACGGCCACGCAGACGACAAGGTGACCTACACCTTCAACCTTCCCGAAAGCGTCTCTGCCACCGTCAAGGACGGCTCTGTCCTCGGCGAGGCGACCGTCTATCTGGACGGCTACGAGGTCGGCACGGTGAACCTCGTCACCCACCGGGAATACGTCTCGGACTTTCGCACAGATGGTAAATCGACTCTTTTTCTGATGGCGGCCTTGGTCGTCATTTTAATTGTCCTCGGGTTCTTCACGATGGTCATCGGCGGCGGCTCGCTGAACCTTGGCCGGAGAAGAAGAACGACCCGCTCGAGAAGAAGATGATCCTATAAAGCAGTAAGGGCTTTCCCATATGGGAAGGCTCTTTTTTTTTTAAATTCAAACCTCTCAGTCTCACTTCGTTCGACAGCTCCCCTAATAGGGGAGCCATTGGTAAAAAGATTTAGCTTTTGTTGACCACCAAAGCCTCTCCTGTTAGGAGAGGTGGCATCGCGCCAGCGATGACGGAGAGGTTAATTCCTCAGCTTCGCCGCAAAGACGGCCAGCGTGATCTTAGGGTTGACCTGTGCGGTCAGGCGTTGGATCGCCATATCCGCCAGAGAGAGAGCCTTCTGCGCCGCTTCGCCCTGCACCGGGGCGTGGGGGCTTCCCTGTAATCCGGCCGCAGCTACGGCGCGGAAATCGGTCAGGAGCGCAATTGCGCCCGCCTTATCCTTTTCATAGGCCGCCAGCAGAACGCCTGCGGCATAGCTATCCCGGTTCGCCGCCGCCTTTGCGAGAGCAAGTGCCTGCTCGACCTGTGCGCGGCGGGCGTCATCCTTCGCGGCGGACAGGACTGTGCCGATATGTCCATCGAACAGCTCACTGTACAGGGCGGCGTCCTTTTTGTCCACACCCTGTGCCACGCAGTAATGAGCACATTCCTCGGGGGAAACGGGCGCGACGGCAAAGCTGACACAGCGGCTTCGGATGGTCGGGAGAACGCCCGCCAGAGAATCCGCTGTCAGGAGAAAGAGCACCCCCTCGGGCGGCTCCTCCATGACCTTCAGCAGGGCGTTCGCCGATTCCTCGTTCATCCGCTCGACGTGGTAGAGCAGGACGACACGGCCTTCTGCGGAAAGGCTGGTGTTGAAAATTTCGCTCCGCATGGCCTTGACCTGACTGACGAGGTAGCGGCCATTCGAGCCCATACCCGTCACCGAGATGGCTTCCCGGACGATGCCCGTTTCCACCCGGCCGCTGTCACGGTCGCCCGCCTTGCCGACGGCGCGGCAGCATTCTCCCCGGAGAAGAGCCTCAGCAGGCGCACCGCCTGCCGGATAGAGATAGTCCGCCGCCATGCACCGGGCGGCAAAGCCTGCGCCCAGACCCTCTTCGCCCACCAGAAGCACGCTGTGGGTCAGGCGGCGGCTCTCGAGCATCAGGCGGACGCTGGCCTTCAGCTCCGCGTTGCCCTCGAGACGATCGATCATCATAGCAAAATCCCTCTTATCTCCGGTTTTTCCGCTTCCACTGCTCCCGGCGCACCCATGCGCGGACACTGCGTGCCGCCTGCGGGCCAAAGAACACGATGAAGTTGAGCATGGACAGCAGATAGTAGACCTTGCCCATCAGGTTTGTCGTCAGGAAACTGAACCCCCACAGTGCCGCCGCGAACAGGCCGAAATACTTGACCCGGACGGGGATGACGAAGAAGAGAAGCACTTGGATCTCCGGGTAGAGCATCGCAAAGGCCAGTAGGAGGGACAGGGAGAGGCAATAGGTATCGGCATTGACTCCGGCCACAAGACAGGCCAAGATCGCGCCCAGCATTCCCAGAAGGAAGTAGACGTTGAACCGGAAATCGCCCCATTCCTTTTCCAAGGCCGTACCGATGAACCATGTGAAGTAGATGCCGAGAATGACGCTGATC
>CAVJGY010000021.1:12527-13193 GCA_963648915.1 Acutalibacteraceae bacterium
GGTGATGAGCCGCCAGATCTGGCCGCTGAACAGGAGGAAGCGGTTCAGGCCGAGGTAGCCCGTGACGAACTGGTCGACGAACAGCTCAATCGCATAGACCAGAATTTGCCCGGCCACCAGAATGGTGGTGAGGTTCGGGATATAGTATTTTCCGTATTTGCGTTCCAATCGGGACAGCCAGTTCATAGGCAGATGCCTCCATCAAAAATAAATTTGCGGCTCATTTCCGCGAGCCATTTCTGTTTTTCATTGTATCATGTTTATACCCGCCATTCAAGAAATTCCCTGTGAACAACGCAAAGCATCCAACGCCGTTTTTCGTGCAAAATCGGAGGTTGTTGTCCGCTTCGGGGCAAACTTTAAACTTTTTCCACCGGGTTTTCCACCGGATTTGTGAAAAAGAAGGGCGGTTTCCCACGGTGTTTTCCACTTTTTCCACCGAGTTTTCAACAATCCCGTTTTTCTCATTTTATACATCATGTATTGTTTTTCCAGATTTCCCGAAGGTTTTGGGGGAGAAAAGGGGAGGTTTTTTCTTTTTTCCGAAAGAAAGTCGAGCCTTGCGATTTATTTTTCACGATTTTCTTTCCTGACAAAATTTTCTTCTCTCCTCACTGGAATCATCCAGTCCGAGTTTTCCACATTCCATCCACCCCAAAACACCCC